>NZ_FNBU01000014.1 GCF_900102435.1 Sporolituus thermophilus DSM 23256
CCCACCGGCTCTCTGCCTCGGCCCGCTTGTCGCCTGCTCCCAGTCATCGCTTTTGCATTATTTTTTTATTAACCGCGAAGGACGCAAAACACGCAAAGGGCTATGCGCGCGACAGTTGTCGCGTAATTCTTTAGCTTGAATTTACCCTGTTCCAGCGCGGCAAATGCCGCGCCGTAAACCCTACGCGTAACTTCGCGCACTACCCTGAAAAACGTAAAACCGCAAAGGCCGCGAAGAACGCAAAGGGCTACGCGCGCGACAGTTGTCGCGCGAGATTAGTTCATAAACTTACTTTTCATGCTTTGTGGTGCCAATTTATTGGCATGAATATCTTTGCGGTTTCATTTCCCCTACCTCATACCTCATACTTCATACCTCATACTTCATACCAAAATACAAAACCCCGCGAAAGTCCCTATCCTAAGCTATTTTAAGCCAGATAAGAAACCTTCCGCAGGGTCTTTTATACCCACGGTGTGATGCGCATAGTACGCGCACCTGCGCCGCTCGGTCCAGTCCCGTTACACAGCGGAACCCTAGGCGCACTCTCTTATCGCCGATATGTAATTTTGTATACATTATACTAAAACAATCGCCTACCGTCAATAGTCGTTGGTAAGTTCCCAACAGAACTTACCAACGACTAAATCTTATCAGACGGCATCAATGCACAGCGCCAGCAGTTTGGCCCGCTCTATAAGGCCGTCAATTTCGATATATTCCCGTTCACTATGGTTTAGTCCGCCGCGCGGCCCCATGGAGCACACGGTCGGCGCCCCTACCCGGGTCGTCCAGGCCGCGTCAGAGCCGCCGCCGACGACAAAGCCGCCAATCTCCTCAATGCCAAGTTTGCGTCCCTGTTCCTGCACCAGTTTAAACAGGCTGAGCACCTTATCCGTGGTTTCCATCGGCATGAACACAATTTCGTCGCCGGTCAGCACCGTTTCCGTACCAGGGACATACGTCCGGGCCGCGATTTCCCGCACCGCCTGCAGCACCTTTTCCGCTTCCTCGACTTTGGTAAAGCGGATGTCGACCTTTGCGTACGCTTCCGGCGGAACAACGTTTTGGGCCACTCCGCCCCGGAACACGCCGACATTCACCGTCGTCCCGGTTTCCGGATTGGTGAGGTTGTGAAGGTCGATGGTCTTATAGGCCAGTTCAAGCACGGCGCTGGCGCCCTTTTCCGGCTCATTGCCGGCATGGGCCGCCCGCCCTTTTACCGTTAGTTCGGGAATAATCACCCCTTTGCGGCCGATGACGACCCCGCCGTCAGGGCGCCCCGATTCCATATTGAACACCGCATCCTTGCCCCGCGCTTCGCGTTCGAAGATTTCCACGGCGTTAGTCTTGGGATGGGCCGTTTCCTCGTCACCACAAAAGAAGACGGTGATATTTTTGTCATTCCAGCCATGCTCATACATGGCTTCCAGCGCAAACAGCGCCGCCGTGATACCGCCTTTCATATCCAGGACGCCCGGACCATAGGCCTTGCCGTCCTTGACCGTGAAGGGACGGGCGGCGGCCGTGCCTTTAGGGAAGACGGTATCCATATGGCCCATAATCATTACCTGCTTGTCGCCGGCGCCCTTTTTCCGGGCCAGCACATGAGTGCAGGCGCCAGGATACTCGAGATATTCGACAGCAAAACCCAGCTCGGCCAGCTTGCCGCCGACAAGGCGCGCCACCTGGTCAATGCCTTCCGGATTGTCGATACCCGAGTCGATATTCACCAGGCTTTCCAGAAAACGCAGCATAGTTTGCTCTTTGGCGGCAATTGCATCAAGAATCTTGTCCATGAAGACAACCTCCCCATATATTTTAAATAAACAGGCGCATCAGCAGCATGCCGATCGCGGCGTCCAACAGGCAGATGGCAAACATCAGCGGATGATACTTGGGGTTAGTGCCGGCAACGATGACAATCCGCACATAGTGGCCAATCAGCGTCCCCATGAGAATGACGCCGGGATAGAGGATGGTAGCCTGCTGGGCCGTCAGCAAGCCCCGCCGGTAAAGGTCGGCCGCCAGTGTGTTGGTAATGGGCGCCGAAGCGGCATATTGGTATGCAACAAAGGTGGTACGCTCGTCATCGGTAATGTGCCCGTTTTCTTTAAGCTGGCGGGTCAAAACCGAGCCAACGTCCGAGCTGTTAAGACTGGCGACGAACGCAAGGCCGCAGATGCCAGGGATACCCAGCAAGGGCCTGAGCAGCGGCGTGAACAACTTGCCCGCTGCCCGCAAAGCGCCGAAGTGCTCACAGACCTCGACGACACCTACCGCAAACATTACGGTCGGGAAGAGGACAAAGGCTTCCATGAACCCCGTCCTGGCGCCGACACCTCCTTTGCCGACCAAGTCGGTGCCGAATTTGCCGTTAAGGACGACAAAGTCAAACGCCGACAACCACTTAAGTCCCAAGGCATCACCCAACACCTTGAACAGGCCGGAAAACATCAGGATGAACACCGCCAGGGCAATCCAGCCTTTAAGGCTGACTTTGTCATGGTCTTTGGCTGCTTCGCTCATAACCTTTCCTCCCTTTGAAAAGTTTACAACTTTACATTGCAAATTCCATGCCAAAAGAAAAAAGACCGCAATATGCAGTCTTTTTCACTCAAACACATTATAGTTGGTTGAATAATAAGTCGATTAATAGGTGT
Source organism: Sporolituus thermophilus DSM 23256 (assembly GCF_900102435.1). NCBI lineage: Bacteria > Bacillati > Bacillota > Negativicutes > Selenomonadales > Sporomusaceae > Thermosinus > Thermosinus thermophilus. Next base: position 2,664 of record NZ_FNBU01000014.1, read on the forward strand.
TCTTATCCTGTTTTCAAACCAATTTCTGTCCGGAGGACAGCCCACAGCTCTTCTCCGGCCGGGGTGATGCGGGTGGCCTGCCGGCCCCGGCCGCTGGCCAAAAGCCCGGCGGCTTTGAGGTGCTCAAGCCGGCGCCGAATGGCCTGTTCACTGAGGAAAAAGCCCCGTTCGGCCATCCGCCCGGCCAGCTGGCCGCGGCCCAGCGCACAGCCGAGTGTTTTTGCTTCCCGCAGAATATCCAAAAGGGCAAAATACAGCGGCAACTCCTGCCGGTCGAGGTTGACCGGCAGCCGGGACGGCTCGCTTTCGATTAAAGAAGCCGGCAGAGCAGCGCAGTTGGCGGCTACGAACGGGCCGCCGGCCCGCCCTGACGCGTTGTGGATGGAGTGGGCGAACAACTCTTTACCGGTGCCGTTCTCGCCGAGAATGAGCACATTAAGGTCGCTGGCCGCCAGTTTCCGCGCCGTCTGAATCGTAGCGCGGATTGCCGGCGATATTCCCAAAATATCGTCAAACGTATAGCGAGCCAAATGGCCACGGGCTTTGAGCGCGCTGCGCACCTCACTTTCCATGCGTATAACATCGGTTACGTCGCGCAGAGCAACCACACAGCCGTCAATCATCCCGCCGCTGTCTTTGACCGGCGAAACGGTTACATGGTAGGTCTTCCCGGCCATTTGTACCAGGTTTTTCCCGGCAATTAACTCATACTGACTACTAAGACAACCGCGCAATCCGGGAAAGACGTCAAGCAGCCATTTGCCGGTCGGACTATCGTCACCACCGGTCGCCAGCCGCCGGGCCACATCGTTAAGCACCCGGATATTGCCATTATTATCAATCGCGATCAGGGCGTCCTCGACGGTGTTCAGCACCGTCCTAATCTGGTTGTGCAGCGTCTCAATATGCTTGACGGCCTGCTTGAGACGTTCGGTCCGCCGCACTATTTCCCGGGAATAACGCAAAGTAAGCAAACCCGAATTGTCCAGGGGATAATTGATAATATGCGCAATTTCAACCAGGCTGGCCAATTCCACTTCCCGCGAACCGATGTCGATGACTTTTTTTATCCAGGGGGGAAGTCCATCCCGGTCGCCGGCCACAACTGCCGTGGTTATGGTCTTGCACAGTTCGTGGTCGTCATCGTACAGGGAATAGCACTCAATGTGCGACATGCCCAATTCCCGGATGGACGCGGCCAGTTCCCGGCAGCCAGCGGGGTATTTATGGCAGACAAGAACTTTTGTCCCGTTAGGCAGCGCCAGCAGCGCGTCCAATGCGGCCACCCCGAGGGATCGGCGAGCTACCAACGTGCGGGTAGCGGGATGAATATGGGGAGCGGCCAGGGGAAGCACGGCGCTACTGGAGATAACCGCCACATCGGCTTTAACCGGGGCGGTAGGGAGCGCTTGCGGACGTTCCAGGCAATAAGACTGGATTATAACATTATCGCTTGCAAAGAAGCCGGCCAATTGGCCGGCTATTGATTTGGCTGTCGTCTCTCCTAAAGCAAACACGGCGATACAGGCAGTCATCATTATCCTCCCCGCATAAAGCAGCGCTGCCGCTAAGCCTGCGCCCTCCCCCTGTCCAGCCGCTCACGCCGCCGCTTAGCATAGATGGCAAGCAGGTCAGGCGGCGGATCTGATTGCAAACAATAGTCCGGAGCCAATTCGGCAAGTCTTTCCACCGCCGCCTTCAAATCATAGTAGACCTCCCATTTGGCGCGGACCAAATCCTGGCCGGTCAGGCGGAGCAGGTAAGCAGGATGGTAGGTAGCGATGGCCGGTATGCCGTACTTGGTCGTGAACCACCGGCCGCGGTCTTTGGTGATGCGGGCATTGGGCTGGTACAGGTATTTAAGGGCGACACTACCCAGCGCGACGATAACTTTCGGCTTTACCAGGGCAACTTCGGCATCCAGCCACCGGCCGGCGCAAACTTGTCCCTCTTCGACAGTCGGCGTCCGGTTGCCGCGGGGCCGGCATTTGACGACATTGGTAGTGTAAATGCGGTCGCGGGTAATGCCTACACTGGCGAGGGCCCGGTCTAAGAGTTGTCCGGAAGGGCCCACGAGCGGTACGCCGTACTCGTCCTCGACGCCGCCAGGGCCTTCTCCCACCAGCATCAGGGGGCTGTCCGGCGTTCCATTATACGAAGTCGGCCCCCGGTTGCCTTCCCGACAAAGCGCGCACTGGCTGCACGCCAAGAGCGCCGCTTCCCATTCGGCATGGGTCTGAACCATTCTTGTCACCTCTATTAAGACCTTAAAAGCAGCTTACATTTCTACAACTATTATAATATATTTGTCCGTGATTGGCGTGGGCAAGATTTCTTACTTTAAAATGGCCCATCATCAGGCACGGCCATCACCACTTGCTTCCGCACTTTTACCGCCGTCCATCCAGTTAACAAAAATATCCACCAAGCGAGGGTCAAACCGTATCCCCGCCAATTTTTTTATTTCCTCAACAGCGGCGTCATGGCTTAAGGCCTGGCCGCCCGGCTCGCCGCTTGTCATGTTGTCGTAGGCGTCTAAAATAGCCAATAAACGGCATGGCAACGGAATTTCCTCGCCCTTGAACCCGAGCGGGTACCCGCCGCCGTTCCACCATTCATGGTGCTTTAAGATCCAATCGGCAATGGGCAGGAGGTCGGGTACGGCCAGCGCAATGCGAAACCCGATTTCGACATGGCGTTGTTTAGTTTCCTCTTCGTCCGGCGTAAAACCGCCCCGTTTGGCAAGAACGTCAGGCGGCAAGCCGACTTTGCCGATATCGTGGAACAAGGCAAACAACTTAAGATCGCGCTGATTAAAGTCGGTCAGACCGCAAGCAAGGGCAAACTCAACAATCCTGTTCTTCAAACGCCTGGCGTGGCCGTTAGCGGATGCATCCCGCGCCACCAGCGCTTTTTTCAAAAGCGGCAGGAGCGAACGGCGCAGTTTGCGACTACGTTCAAATTTCTCCCGGTACATGGCGTTATCAGCTTGTCCAAGGAGGGATAAAATGTCCTCTTTGCTCGCCAGGCCCGTGGCCGTACCTAAGGAAATGCTCAGCGGCAAAGGCGCGGTTCGGTTGGATCGGTTGTACTCAGTCACCGCGGCGCGGATCGCGGTGCATAACTCTTCGGCAATTTCCGGCCTGTCGTCATTGATTATCAGAACAAATTCGTCGCCGCCGACGCGAGCAACCGCGGCATTTTCGGGGCAGCACGCCCGCAGCAGGTCGGCAAACGCCTTAAGTAGCTCGTCCCCGCAGTTGTGGCCAAAAATGTCGTTAACAAGTTTCAGCCCGTCCAAGTCGCAAAAAACGACGTTGATAGCCCGCTGGCCGGATTCCTGGAGTCCTTGCAGCCACGTCTCGATAAAGGCCCGATTGTATACGCCGGTAAGCGCGTCATGGAGGCTAAAATACCTTAGCTGGGCCTCAGCCTGCTCCAGGGACGCCAGCATGCCGTTAATGGCCGTCGCGAGATTGGCGAACTCGTCTTTTCCCTTTATCGCCAGCCGTCGCGACAGGTTGCTGGCAGCTCCGATTTCGGCAACGCCGCCGGCCAAAGCCTTCAGTCGGTCCAACACCTGGCGCTCCACCACCCAGAACGCCGCGGCCATTACCACAAAGCCGACAAGAATTAACGCCAACAGATAGTAGCCGATGGCCGGCATGACCCCCCAATAAAGTTTCCTGCTATCCACCAGTTTGAGCAGCACCGCCGGGTTGCCGTGAATATCAGGCAAGATAAGATACCCGGCAATCGTGTTATTGTCTAACAAAGTTACGAACGGTGAATTTCCTTGTTTCAATGCCGTGCGGGCCTGGCGAAAATCTTCCGGCAGCCCCTGTTCGTCAACCGGCTTGACTGTAAACGACAATTGGACCGTATCGGCCAAGCGCTTAATCCGGTCATCGTCCAGGTAACGGCCAAATAGCAGCATCCCCCGCGCCGGCCCGTTGCCGCTCGAGTCCAAAATCGGCTCGACCACCACCAAGAGCGGTCCTTCCGGCAGCATGACAATACCCTTGACCGGCCGCTTTTCCTGGCCAAGCGTCAATAGCGACGGTGGCAGCGGCAGTTCCCGCCGTCGCTCTAAGTCATACCCTTTGCCGAAAATCAGCTTACCTTCATTGTCAAAAAAGATAATAAAATTGATTTTAGGGCTTATAAAGATGGTTTCCTCCAAATTACTGGCAATATACTCACGGTTGCCGTCCACCACAAACTGGTAGGTATCGTCCCACACCGCCCAGTCGAAAACCTGGTCATCCAGGACGGCGATATCATAGGCAATTACATTGGCCGCTCTGGTCAAGTCTTCCATTACTTCCAATTTTTCCAGTTCCGCGAGGCCACGGAGCAGCACCATGTGGGTAACAGCATACATAACTGCGGCCGCCCCCATCAATATCGCCAGAAACAAGGCAAGCAGCTTTTTGCGTATCGTCACGGCTTCCTCCGGAAAATTCTTTAAAGAATCATTTTCTGTAGAATCACTTTATTTCGCAAAAAAGAGAAAATATCCTGCTGTGACAAGAAGCAAATACCGTCCGGGCGCGACCGGCGCGGGTTCTACACATTCACGCACGGGTAACTCCCCCAAAATTAAAACCGGGCAGCCGCCCGGTTTTCTCAGCCTATTAAAAAAATCTCAACCATAGGTAAATATGACTGACAATAATGCTCATAATCATCATGGGAAAAGCAATCTTGGTAAAGCTTAGAAATCCAATGCTCAGGCCCCGTTTTTCCGCCATACTGGCCACGACAATATTGGCCGAGGCGCCAATAAGGGTGCCGTTGCCACCAAGGCAGGCGCCCAAAGAAAGCGACCACCATAGCGGATTGAGGTCGGTAATGCCGCCCAGCCGACCCATGTCCTGAATAAGCGGGATCATGGTCGCGGTAAAGGGGATATTGTCGACAAAGGCGGAGGCAATGGCCGACAACCAGAGGATAAGCGACCCGGCCAGCGGAACATTGCTGCCGGTAACCGATAGCGCCGCTTTGGCGACCATTTCAATAACGCCGGTGTGCTCAAGCGCACCGACGATAACGAACAGGCCGACGAAAAAGAAGATAACGCCCCATTCGACCGCCTCAAAGGCGTGATCCGGCTCCATTCGGGTTAAAAGCAATAATAGGGCTGCGCCGGCAATGGCCACCGTCGCCGATTCAAGGTGCAGCGCCTGGTGCAACACAAAACCGAGGATAGTTAGGCCAATGATAACCAGGCATTTCTTTAACAGCACCGCATCTTTAATCTGCTCTCTTTCATCCATGGCCAGCACCGCCGCCTGCCACTGGGGGTCGCAGCGCAGGCTCTGTTTATACAGAATGCGGAACCAAGCCATGGTCAGAATATGAATAACAATGATAGCCGGCGTAAGAGCAATGACAAAATCCATGAACCCCAGCCCGGTAGCGCTGCCGATCATGATATTGGGCGGGTCGCCGATCAGCGTCGCCGTGCCGCCAATATTGCTGGCCAGCACTTCCGCCATCAAAAACGGCAGCGGGCTTATCCGCAGCCGCTCGGCAATCGAAAACGTGACCGGCACGATAAGCAGTACGGTAGTAACATTGTCCAGCAGGGCAGAGAGCACCGCCGTGACCGTGGCCAGGGATACCATGATCCAGGCCGGGTCGCCTTTTACCAGTTTGGCTGACCAAATGGCCAGAAATTCAAATATACCCGTGTGGCGGGTAATGCCGACGATCACCATCATGCCAATCAGTAAGCCGATAGTATTAAAATCTACTACTTCAATCGCTGCTTCCTGCGCGAGGACACCGGTTAGGATGACAAGGACGGCGCCGATAAGCGCCACTACCGTCCGGTGAATTTTTTCCGCCACGATCATGGCGTAAACGGCCAAAAAGATGGCCGTGGCGATAGATGCTTGCGTTGTCATTTTTTCCTCCCTAGCAAAAATCTTATGTTTTGGCAAAATAACATTACTTCGCCAGTACCTCCCCCCTCCCGTTTAGTATGTCAAGTAAAAAATGCAAATAGAGGAGCCTGTTTGCCAGACTCCTCCTAAAATTAAACACCATTATGCTTTTTTGCGAATTTATTTTACCATTTATTAACTATTGATGTCAATTATTCCGGGCAGCTATTTCTATAAATTTGTCAATTACTTCTCTGTCCTTGTTCATCCCGTATCAGCCATGCCACCTGGCGCTCAGGCCGGCAAAGTCTATTTACTCCCATCGCCCGACGCCGGCCGCGGCTTAACCCCCGACCAACGGAAATTCATTATTTTGTTGAGCATGTCAAACCAAAACGGCGCTCCCAGCGAAACGGCAAAGGTCGTTAGCAAAAGTCCCAGCAGTTTTTGCAGCCACTGGCCAAAACCCTGGGGAAATTCACGCCACCCCAGCGGCAGCTGCGGATCGGTGACCTTGGCAGCGTAGGTACGGGCGACCTGCCGGCCAGCTACCAGGTCATCGGGCCGGGCATTAGCCGCCTCCACCGCGGACAGGACAATGGTGCCGCGCATGGCCGTATCGTGGTAGATGCGGCCGGCAATTTCCAACGTATCGGCGTTCGTCGCCGCCGCAAGTCCCAAGGCGACGAGAAAAACGACCAGTTGCATTTGCTTGCGGTACCAGGCTGACAGCTGTTCCATTGTACTGATGAACCACTTTTCCAGCATAGCCTGCAGCTTCGCCAAGTTTCCCTCGGCCTGCTCGGCAAACGCAACCAGCATATTTTTTAAATCACAGTCTACCGCCTTCGCCCCCTCCACCACGCTGGCGAAAACGTTGATTTCGCCAGCATCCTGCTCCGGACAACGGGCTTTGACAATGTCCAGCAGGGCGACGGAAAAGCTTTGCGCCGGTATATAGGCCGGCTTATCGACCGCCATAACGCTAAACAGACCCCGCATCGACTCTGTATTTGACAGCGTGTTTATGAGCGGGTGATTATACAAATCATCCACCAATTGATCGTTTTTCAGCATGCTGCGCAGCCCTGCTTCCATCATGCGCGGCCTTAGCTTCAGAAAGGCGGCGATATATTCATTGATGACCGTGCAAGTCAGACTGAGGACCGCATACACGAAGGCAATGCCGATAAGTACTTCGAGAACTACGGAACCGAACATTTCTCTCCCCCCGAAAACAAAATTTCTTAAAGAGCATAACTTTTGCCCTGTTAGGCATACTAAAGCTAACGTTAACTCTTGTGGAGGCATCACTATGCTTTGGTTTTTAGTTATCGGCCTTGTTGCTGGCTGGCTGGCCAGCCAAATCTCCCGCGGCAGCAGTTTCGGCCTGGTTGGCAACCTCGTCGTCGGCATTGTCGGCGCCTATCTGGGCGGCTTTCTCTTTAGCCTGCTCGGCCTGACCGCTTACGGCACCATCGGCTCCATTATCATGAGTACCATCGGCGCTGTTATTTTACTCTGGGCGCTGCGGATGGTCACCGGCCGAACACCGGCTAAATAGCGGGATTTAACGCAAAGCAGGGCGCTGGTGCCCTGCTTTTATTTTATGCGGCAACACCAAAAGCGCCACTCCTTGCGCTTTAATAGCGCAAAGCTTGGCGCTGCTCTCTTTTTGTTGCCTTTCTTGTCATAGCGCGGGCTAGCCCATTCATTCGGTGCTTTTCCCTGATACATTACAATGTTAAAATGAATTAAGCGGAAAAAGTGCACTAACGATTTTTTGCCCCAATTCGCAAAGGAGGACCTGTTCATGACCGCTGTCTTCTACCGCTGGAATGAATGGTTGGGCAAGCGAATGTTCTTACTTGTCCTGTCCGCCATGGCTATGGGCTTTTACCTAAAAGCCCCTGACACGCCCACGCTGCGGGCCGCGGTGATCGCATTTTTCGCCTATATGACCTTCATTACCGCCTTGTCTACCAGTTTTCGCCAGTTTGTGAAAGTACTGCGCCGGCCGGCGGCGCCGCTGTGGATACTTGTGCTGGTACACGGCGTCACCCCGTTAGTCGCCTGGCTGGCCGGAATAATCTTTTACCCCGCTGACCTCTACATCCGTATGGGGTATCTGGTCGGCGCCTCTATCCCGATCGGCGTCACCTCCCTGATCTGGACGTCGCTGGTCAAAGGGAACTCCTCCGTTTCCCTGGTCGCCATCACGCTTGATACGCTGATTACTCCGGTGTTCCTACCGCTGTTCTTCAAGGCGTTTATCGGGCAAACGGTACAAATTGACTATCTAAAGATGGTGCTGGAACTATTAGCCATGATCACCCTACCCAGCCTGATCGGCATGATGCTACACGACTGGTCGGAAGGCCGGCTGGCCGGTTTTGCCAAAGGCATTGGCGGTTTTACATCGAAACTGGCCTTTTTTGGCGTTATTTTTATCAACGCCTCGCTGGTCTTATCCGAACTAACCTTCGACCTCTCGCTGGTTAAAGCGTTGCTCGTCACGCTGGGCGTATCGGCGTCCGGCTATTTTATCGGCTATCTGGGCTCCTTCGCTTTGCGCGAACGCAGCCCGGAAATGATCATGACCATGATTTACAATGTCGGCATGCGCAACATTTCGACCGGCCTGGTACTGGCCCTCGCCTATTTCCCGCCCGCCGCCGCCATCCCGATTATTACGTCTATGCTGTACCAGCAGCCGCTGGCAGCCATCATTCCCCATATCTATAAACCGGCCGCTGCCTCAGCGCGCCCCGGGCGTTGACCGGGCCGCGTTGCCGGCCGTCCTGCCGTAATGAGTGAGCCGCCATCAGGAATACCGACCCGAGAATATAACAAAACTGCAAAAACAATCATGCCAATAATTGGCGCCACAAACAATGGAAGCAACATTATCCCGCCACTTTTTCGCTTACCGCTTTCCATGGTAGGACAAGAAAAAAAGCCCCTGTCCTGGCGACAGGCAGCTTAGATACTTAAACCAATCGAAATAACCGCATGAGTTCGGCGTCAACATCGGGATCAACGCCGCCCAGGTCGTCAGCAATACCGCCAACATTGACTAGTTCCGGCTGCTGCGCCATCCTTCCCCCTCCTTTTCCTAGCCCAAAATAAAATTAATGTATATTGTATCCATTAACATAAAGCAAAAAGACCCTGCGAAAAACCTCTCACCCGAAGGCAAGAAACTTTCCGCGAGGTCTTTTATCCCTACGGTGTATGCGGCATAAGCCGCATTTGTATCGCTTGGTCCAGTCCTGCCAGGCAGCGGAACCCTAGATACACTTTCTTGCAAATATTTGTTTTGAATACATTATACCGAAACATATGCACCCAGTCAATATACCATCCCCGTTTAAAATAACCCCTCGGGTGCATGATACGAGCATACCGTGTAAATACTACATGGCGAAAGGAGGGATTCGCCATGGCTGATACCCTAGCAGGCGTTAAATGCACGGTTCAAAACTGCAAATACTGGAACAATGGCTACAGATGCTCTGCCCCGTCCATCGAAGTAAATGTCGACGGCGGCGGCGCCTCGGCAAACAGAAGTCACGAGACAAACTGCCATACCTTTGCTCCAAGATAGCGCTAAAAGGCATTAGAGACACTTCTCTAATGCCTTTTTCCATACCGACGTGCCAAGCAGCTATAAAGCCATAAAGACGTCATTATTGCTTTCGCCCCTAATGCCGACAAACTGAAACCAAAGGTCTACTAGAAGGTTTTGTCTTTGTTTACCGCCGGCTCGCCCATATTAGAAAAGGTACTATGATGAGTTTCGGCAGCGAAGTTGAACAACCACTGGGCGCTGACGGCGCCGAGCGTTAAAATCAGGCCAATGGCCCAAAAACTATAGACAAGACCAAAGCTGTCGGCGATCAGGCCGCACACCACCGGTCCGACAAACATGCCGGCGCCATAAACGGTCTGAAAATAGCCCATCGCGGTTGTTTTCTTGGCCGGGTCAATGTTTTTGAGACTCAACGCCATCAGGACAGGAAAGAGCAGGCCCCGGCCAAAACCGCTGACAAACTGGGTGGCATACAGCTCCCAAATACTGGTGCAGTAGGGGATGGCCACGCACGCAATAATCGTGAGGACAAAGCCGATAAGCAGCGTCCGCCTGATGCCCACCCGCTCGGTAAAAAAAGTGCCGCTGAAAAACGAGGCGAACACCCCGGGCACGGTAAAGAGCGCTGGCAGCATCCCCAACTCAAAATTGGTAACCCCGATCTTCCTGGCCACTACCGGAGTAAACCCGTAAATTGCGCCATAGGTTAACAACTGCAAAATCATGGCCAGCAGGGAAGTTAGCGCCAGCATGGGCTCCTGCGCCATTTTAAAGAGATCACCGAGGCGTACCGCCGCTGGTTTTGCCACCGGCGCGTCTTTTACAAAGAGGCCAACCAGCAGCCCCAGTGAGCCGCCAACCGCTCCCAGTAAAAACGTCGCCCGTTCACTGATATACATGGCGATAAGGCCACCCAGAAAAAGCGCCAAAAGCTGACCGCCGTTGCTGACCGCGTTAATGATCCCCATGGCTTGGGGCGTCCGGTCTGCCGGGTAATAACTCACAAATAAAATGGTATGCAGTACCCACGCCGTCGCCGCGATGCCGGCCAGACCGCGAAAGAACAATAATCCCCACACACTATCGGTATACCAAAGGCCGAACCCGCTAACGGCGCAGAATACCAGCCCCCAGATAATAAATATTTTCCGGCGGCCAAAAAAGTCGGATACTACTCCCAAGGGGAGCCGGAGTGCCATCTGGGTGAAACCGTAAGCACCGGTGATAAGTCCCACCATTTTGTAGGAAGCGCCGAGCGACAGCGCATAGCCCGGCAAAATCGCCACATATGTATACAAGGAAAACCAGCAAAACCCTACGGCAACCCCCAACATTACCCGTTCCACCCATTTTTCCTCCTAACCCCAGAAATGCACAGGTCTTCTTCATATCTTTCAAGACACCACTAACATAGTCCTTTTTTAAAAACTAAAAATTGGCAACTAGAGGACAGATTTGGCTGACGACAAGAAAAAACCGTAGCAGCCTTAACCGGCGCCGCATACAATACGGTAGCCCAAAGCGGCAAAAGCCAGCCGGGGCTAAAGAAGAGGGAGGTGTCGCTATGCGCAAAGACGCAAAGATCTATGTAGCCGGCCACCGCGGCCTGGTAGGCTCGGCCATTGTCCGCGAGCTGCGTAGCCAAGGCTATGATAACCTCATTACCCGCACCAGCGCCGAACTGGATCTGCGCTACCAGGCCGTCGTCGACGCGTTTTTCCGCGCCTCCCGCCCGGAATACGTCTTTCTCGCCGCCGCCAAGGTCGGCGGGATTTTGGCTAATAATCGCCATCCCGCCGAGTTTATTTATGATAACCTGGCAATCGCGACGAATGTCATTCATGCCGCCTATTGCTACGGTGTGAAAAAACTGCTTTTCTTAGGCAGTTCCTGCATCTATCCCAAATACGCCCGCCAGCCGTTAAAAGAGGAATATTTGCTTACCGGCGAACTTGAACCGACCAATGAATGGTATGCGGTGGCGAAAATTGCCGGGGTTAAGTTATGTCAGGCCTACCGCCGGCAATACGGCGCTAACTTTATTGCGGTCATGCCGGCCAACCTATACGGTATAAACGATAACTTTGATTTAGAGACTTCGCATGTGCTGCCGGCCCTGCTGCGCAAATTCCATGAGGCCAAAGCCGCCGGCATGAGCGCTGTTACCGTCTGGGGCAGCGGCAACCCGCGGCGCGAGTTTCTCTATGTCGATGATTTGGCCGAAGCGTGCTGTTTTTTGATGCAAAATTATAACGACGAAGAAATTATCAATGTGGGAACCGGGACGGACATCACCATTCGCGAATTGGCCGAACTTATCCGGGAAATCGTCGGTTTTAACGGCGATATCGTTTACGACCGGACGAAACCGGACGGCACCTTTCAGAAACTGCTCGACGTAACGAAAATTAACCGACTGGGCTGGCAGGCGAAAACCGGCCTGCGCGAGGGGATTGAGAAAACATACCGTTGGTTTAAAGACTGTTTAAATTAAAGGCGGGATGCCATCGGAAAAGGCGGCTACAGCCGCGGAAAATACGGCGGCAGCCGCCTTTTTTATGTTATTCGGCATAACTGCTAACCGGAAAACCATGTTTCTGGCATAAGACGTCCCGTCTGGCTTGCTCCAGGTCGGCCTGCACCATCATTTTTACCAGTTCGGGAAAGGTAACTTTCGGCGTCCATCCTAGCTTGGCCCTGGCTTTGGCCGCGTCACCAAGCAATAGGTCAACTTCCGTGGGCCGGAAATAGCGGGGATCGACTCTGACCAGCACCTGGCCGGTAGCGCTGTCCACGCCTACTTCGTCAAGACCGGCGCCGCGCCAGTCAATCTTGGTGCCGACATTGGCAAACGCCAGCTCGACGAATTCGCGGATGGAATGGCTTTCGCCGGTGGCAATGACGTAGTCGTCGGGGCGGTCTTGCTGCAGCATCAGCCACATGGCTTCCACGTAATCGCCGGCAAACCCCCAGTCGCGCTTGGCGTTTAAATTGCCCAAATACAACGTGTCCTCTAGTCCCAACTTGATGCGGGCCACGCCCCTGGTAATTTTGCGGGTAACGAAGGTTTCGCCCCTAAGCGGCGATTCGTGATTAAACAGAATGCCGTTACAGGCAAAGATGTTATAGGCTTCCCGGTAATTGACGGTAATCCAGTAGGCATACAGCTTGGCGGCGGCGTAAGGGCTGCGGGGGTAAAAGGGAGTGGTTTCCCGCTGCGGCACTTCCTGGACTTTGCCGAACAGTTCACTGGTCGAGGCCTGATAAAAGCGCACTTTTTCCGTCAGTCCCAAGATGCGGATAGCTTCTAAAAGCCGCAACGTCCCGATCGCATCGCAGCTGGCCGTATATTCCGGCGTTTCAAAGGAAACTTTTACATGACTTTGGGCCGCCAGATTATAGACTTCGTCGGGCTGCACCTCCTGCATAATCCGGATGAGATTGGCAGCATCGGTCAAATCGCCGTAATGCAGGAAAAAATTCACATTAGTTTCGTGCGGGTCCCGGTACAAGTGTTCAATCCGCCCGGTATTGAACAGCGAGGCCCGCCGTTTGACGCCGTGGACCTCGTAACCTTTTTTTAGTAAAAATTCCGCCAAATACGCCCCGTCCTGGCCGGTGATCCCGGTAATGAGCGCTTTTTTCATTGGTTATTGCCCCCTCCCATCGCCCGCATTGCCTTGTCCTTGCCGGTACCGGCGGCGGATACAGAGGATAAGGCAACGGCCGGCGCGAGTACCACGCCTGTGGCGCTTATCTCGCCGGCGCCGCCTTTTTCCCAAACAGCGCTATCGCCTCTTCAACCAGCTGACAGAAGGCTTGACCGTAGGCGGCGGTTAAACCGGCGGCCTGCAGCCTGGCCTCTGTTTCCCGCGCAGTGTCCGGACCAGGCCGGGAGACTGCCAGCAGTGCGGCCATTTTGGCAGCCAGGTCATGGGCATCGGTACGTTTAAAATAAATGCCGTATTCATGCTCCAGATGGACATCCAGGTCGGAAAGGATAAGGGGCTTGCCTAAGGCCCGGCACTCCTGCACGATAAGGCTTAACCCCTCAAACAGCGAAGGCTGCACGACAAACAGGCTGCGCCGGATAAGCTGAATTTGCTCGTGCCGGGGTATTTGCCCCAAAATGTGGACCAAATCGGGGACGCCCAGTTCTTTTATATACTGGTTTAATTCTTCCATATAGCCGGGATGGCGAAAATCGTCGGTCAATCCGGTGCAAACCAGATGAACCTCCTGCCCGGCCTGGCGCAAAAGGGCGATTGCCGCAAACAATAGCCGGTGATTTTTGTGGACCCAGAACTGGTTGCAGCAGAGGACAAACCGGTCCGGCAGGCAGTATTTCGCCTGGACCGCAGCCGGGTCGCCGGCATACCACGCTGCTTCCGGCGCTACCTTTAGAGGCAGCACTCTGGTCACGGCCTTCGAGTGGGGGAAAAAGCGCCAAAAGTCGCGTTCCACCGCCCGGCTGCTGCAAAAAACCAGGCGCGCCTTGTCGGCAATGCGGCGGCATAATTCATCCCGCAGCGCAATGTCCTGCTTAGAAAAAAAACCAGGCAAGTATTTGTGCTGAAAATCGTGAATCCATGATGCCGCACACCTACCGGGAAGCACATTGAAGCTGACGGGAAACAAGAAATCGATCTGGGTAAATAAATCGTCCCAATCCACGCAATGGATCAGCGGCAAATCAGTAGCGGCGGACGCTGCACCAATATCAGCCCCTATGTAGATAAGGCCGTCGAACAAGGCGGCAAACGGGCGGTAGCAAGCAAAGCCATCAAGCGTATCGTTAGTAATTACCAGAAAAAGTTGGGGCCGCTCCTCGCGCGGTAGGGATGCCAGCGCCTTAACATGCAGCTCCATATGGGAAACGCCGCCAAGCCAGCCTTTTCCGCCCACGACCGGAATGCCAACACGCAAATGTTTTAGCATACCCATTTTCCTCCTCGTCTTTTTACATTTCGCCGGTATTGTATAACTGCTGGGTAAAGTCGTCGGCCACCGTATCCCGCAGCATGAACGGCGGATGACGCAGCGGAAAATTCATCGGTTCGGTCGGTAGATTGGCAACCCGGGAACAGCAGTTGGTAGTATGGATCCCCTCGGCACCAAAACCGATGTTAGCCACCAGGTTAACATTTGGAATGATGGTAAGGCTGTTTTGGCTCCAGCAGGTAAAAACCCACTGGTAATCCCAGGTGTTAACATAGCCGCGGTAGGTTAGTTCAAAAATGCGGTACCAATAAGCGGCAGCCGCCCTATCGCTCAGGACGGACGCCAGCCAGCCGCCGCCGGCCACCTCGGGCCAGAGGACCATGCCCACATCGTAATACTGCCAGGCACGCCGCCACGTTGCCCAACCCCAACAGTGGACACAGCGGGAAAAGTAGTAGCTGTAACCGGTCCGCCGCCGGCCAAACTGAAAGTTGCAGCCGGAAATTGTCATAATGCGTTTATCATCCCGGTAATGCTCCAATAGTTCCTGGCAATACCGGAAGAAAGACGGGTGGGGCAAGGTATCATGCTCGAGAATGATGGCTTCATCTACCGTGCTGAAAACCCAGTCCAGCCCGGTTGCCATCCTGATCTTGCAGCCCAAGTTCACGTCCGCATAATTGGTCAGGACCTCGCAGTCCCAGTCGACTTGATCGATAATGGCCCGGGTAGCGGCGCATTTTGCACCGTCGGCCGGCTGCCCAACCCGCGGACCGTCGGCAACTACCAGTAGTTTCGCCGGTTTGGCCTGACGGATTTGTTCAAAAACCCGCGTCGTCGTGTCAGGTCGGTTGAAAATGAAAAACGCCACTGGCGTTGTTAACGAAAAATCATCCATACTGCACCTCCGGCAAATCCTCAGTCCTCCTACCATCTTATTCAACCGCTGCACAGGTGTGAGCGGAGTAACCCTTCACCACCCTGGTGAATACGATGAACTGAGTGATAAAAAGATTTTTGCCGTCAGGAGCGTTATTATGAAGATTGCTGTCGTGGGAACAGGATATGTCGGGTTGGTGGCGGGCGCCTGCTTTGCTGAGATAGGCAACACAGTGTGGTGTGTCGATAAGGATGAGGCGAAAATCACTAACTTGGAGGCCGGCCTTTTGCCGATCTATGAACCGGGCCTGCCGGAAATGGTAGCGAAAAACGTAGCCAACGGCCGGCTTCATTTTTCAGCCGCCTTGCAGCCGGCGCTGGCACAAGCAGAGCTCTGCTTCATTACGGTCGGTACACCGCCGCGGGCCGATGGGGCGGCCGATTTGTCCCAGGTCTATACCGTCGCCCAGGAAATCGGACAACTGCTTGACCATCACCTGATTGTGGTCAATAAGTCTACGGTACCGGTAGGTACGGCGGAGATAGTACGAAGCATTATTGCCCAGGAGCTAAAGCGGCGCGGTCAGGAAAACGTAACGTTTGCGGTAGTTTCGAACCCGGAGTTTCTTCGAGAAGGCAGAGCGATCAACGATTTTATGCGTCCTGACCGGGTGGTTATTGGCACTGATAGTAATGAGGCCGCGAAAATAATGAAGGAATTATATCAACCTATTGTGCGCGACCAGCACCCGCTATTGATAATGGACATAAAATCCGCCGAACTCACAAAGTATGCCGCCAACGCCATGCTAGCCACCCGTATCAGCTTTATGAACGAAATCGCCCGCTTGTGCGATAAGGTTGGCGCCGATGTGAACCGCGTCAGGCAGGGAATGGGAGCCGACGGTCGGATCGGCCTGCAGTTTCTGGATGCCGGCGCCGGTTACGGCGGATCGTGTTTTCCAAAAGACGTGAAAGAACTCATTCATACTGGGCGCAAATATGGCCTGGAAATGGCCATTATCCAGGCCGTGGATCAGGTAAATGAACGCCAGAAACACTATCTGGCGGAGATGATTGGCCGCTATTTTGGTGACAATCTGGCGCAGAAAAAATTTGCTCTCTGGGGCTTGGCGTTTAAGCCCGAAACGGACGATATCCGCGAAGCGCCGGCGCTGGCCATTATTAGGTCGCTTGTGCACCGGGGGGCCACCATAACGGCCTATGATCCGCAGGCCATCCCGCAGGCTAAAGTGGCGTTGACCGGTTGCGGCGGCCGGCTTTTTTACGCCGAAAACAAGATGGCCGCCCTTGACGACGCTGACGCCCTTATTCTCGTCACCGAATGGCAAGAGTTTACCCAGCCTGATTTTGCCGAAATGAAACGCCGGCTACGGCAACCGCTTATATTTGACGGCCGCAACCAGTACGACCCGGTCGGGATGGCGGCCTTAGGCTTTGAGTATTACTGCATTGGGAGGGGCTATTGTGTCTAAACGCATCCTGATCACCGGCGGCGCCGGCTTCATCGGCTCCCATTTATGCAGGCGGCTGCTCAGTCAAGGACACCAAGTGATCTGTCTGGACAATTTTTCTACCGGGTCAGAAGCTAACGTAGCTGACCTTTTTAACATTCCCCGGTTTACGCTGATCAACCAGGATGTGGCTACGCCCCTAAATCTTGAAATAGACGAAATTTACAACCTGGCCTGTCCGGCCAGTCCGCCCCATTACCAAACTGACCCGATCCGGACGATTAAGACCAACATCCTGGGAACAATGCACATGCTGGGGCTCGCCCTTTCCCAGGAGGCGAAAATGCTGCAAGCCTCGACGTCGGAAGTGTACGGCGACCCGCTCGTTCACCCCCAGCGGGAGGACTACTGGGGAAACGTCAATCCCATCGGTAAACGCAGTTGCTACGACGAAGGCAAGCGCTGCGCCGAAACGCTGTGTTTCGAGTATCAGCGCCAGTATGGCCTGGATATAAAAATTGTCCGCATTTTTAATACCTATGGCCCGAATATGCACCCCGAGGACGGGCGGGTAATAAGTAACTTTATCGTGCAGGCGCTAAAAGAGGAAGATCTTACCATCTACGGAACTGGCGACCAAACCCGATCGTTCTGTTACATCACCGATCTGGTCGACGGCCTCGTGCGCATGATGGCTACCGAAAAAGGGTTTATTGGCCCGGTTAATCTCGGCAATCCGGACGAATTTACCATCCTTGAACTGGCCAAAAAAGTGCTGCAGCTTACAGACGCCCGCTCCCGGCTTGTTTTCCGTCCGCTGCCACCTGACGACCCTCAGCGGCGCCGGCCTGACATTTCGCTGGCAAGGAGCAAACTTGGCTGGCAACCGTCGGTATCGCTCGATGACGGCCTGAGGGCAACCATCGCCTATTTCCGCCGCCGGCTGGGCGTAAGCGCCAATACGGATCTTTTTGCCTTTCGCCAAATCTTTTAAAGCCGCCAAACGCCGCCAGGGCCGGAAGATTATTACCGCCAATATAGAAGCCTCGTCACAAAAAAAAGCGTCTACCCTTCCCAGGCAGACGCTTAATTATTTATTTTAATTAATCCTTTTTTCAAGCGGGAACCGGATGGTAAACACCGTGCCTTCGCCAGGGCGGCTGGTCACGTCTACCTTAGCGCCGTGCAGCTCGATGATCTGTCTGGCAATAGCCAGGCCCAGACCGGTGCCGCTGCTGGCCCGTGATTTATCCCCTTTATAGAACCGTTCCCAGATATACGGCAAGTCCTCCGGCGCAATGCCTGTGCCGGTGTCGGCGACGGTCAGCACTTCCTCCCCGTCTTGTACCGTAAGGTCAATGTTGATCCGGCCGCCTGGGGGCGTAAACTTAAGGGCATTGTCCACCAGAATGAGCGCCAGCTGGGTCAGCCGGTCGCCGTCGCCCTGGATGGGCGGTACGCCGGGTGCCACGGAGGCGGCCAGTGCCACCCCTTTTTCCTCGCTGCGCGGTTTTAGCAGGGTAACGACATTATCGACAATTTCGGCCAACGATACCTCTTCAATATCAAGCGTAAGGCCATTCGCCTGCAGCCGGCTTAAATCAAGCAGATCGGCGATAAGCTTTTCCAGGCGCAAAATTTCTTCGCCCATAACCCGGTGGTATTTCTTTACCAGCGCCGGATCGGTGATGGTGCCGTCCTGGAGCGCCTGATTGTAGCCGTGCATGATCGTGAGCGGCGTCCGCAGTTCATGCGACACGTTGGCTACAAAGTCCCGCCGCATTTTATCCAGCTGCTCCATCCGGCGCACATATTCTTCCATATCTTGGGCCAGAGCGTTCAATGACTGCCCCAAATCGCCAACTTCATCCCGGCTGGTTACTCGGATCCTGGTGGTATAATCGCCGCGCGCCATCGCCGCCGCCGTTTGCTGCATGGCCCGTAATGGCTGTACGATGCCGCCTGCCAGATAGCCGGACAGCAAGGCAGCTAACAAGATGGCCGCCAGACCGGCGATACCAATGTAATAATAGATTTTTTGCAAAAACCCGTTGATATCGTCAAGCGGAGCATTAACCATGACTGTGCCGCTAATTGTCCCGTCTGTTCGTTTAAGCGGCACGGCAACCATCAGCATGTTTTCTTCATAGTAAGGGTGATAGTAAGTTTTGGCCCAGGTTTTGCCGCTATTTTCTTTTATCTCCTGGATAAGCCCCGCCATCCCCTTTATGTCGGCAAGGCTGACAGCCGCGGTGCTACTTTGCTGCCGCCCCTTCCCCACATCGAGTACGATGGGATTGTCCGCATTTTTCCCGGCCTGGAGACTCGCGTCAGTAGACGCTGACGGTTGGCTTGCCGGCGGCTGGATCGTTTGCGCCTGGCTATTGCCAGACGCAGCAAGCCGCCCCCGCATACCCATGCCAGAACTGGCCTGCTGCCAGTTGCCCATTTCCATGCTGCTTGGGCCACAATTTTCTTCGCCGTCCCACCTGGGTTGACTTTGCGCACCGGCCGACAGTTTACCGGCAAGGTTTTCCTGGTCTGGTTGTTGCTCTCGCTGCTGGCTTGGCTGCCGTAATTGCCATAGCGGACCCATCCGCTGCCGGAGAATGCCAGGGAGGTCACTATTTTCCCTCATCCGCATCGGGCTGGGCTTTATTCCTGCCGCTGGCCTACGCTTGCCATAGCCGTCACTGGGCCGTTCTTCGGACACTGTCACCAGATTGAGGTCATTGTCCACCACCCATATCCGGGCATCCAAAAAGCTATCGGCGCTGTTGACGAAATCGTGCAGTTGACTGTGCGTGATGCGCCCGTCAAAGTAATTGTTGACCACCCGGGCCATTTCATAGGCTTTGTCCGTCAATTCGCGCCGCTTCGCGTTAACAAAATAATCGCGAATCAGCACCGACCCACCTACGGTCACGCCCGTCAATACCACGATAACAACGGCCATAAAGCTAATCAGCAGTTTATATTTCAGGGAAAATTTCATTTTCGCACCTCAAACTTGTAACCAATGCCCCATACTGTTTTAATATCCCACGGCGAATGCGGGCCAACCCCCAGCTTCTTGCGCAAGCGCTTCACATGCGTGTCTACCGTACGGGTATCGCCGCAGTAGCTATAATCCCATACTAATTCCAAAAGCTGCTCCCGTGACAATACCTTGCCGGCATGGGAGGCAAGCTGCCATAATACTTCCCTTTCTTTATTGGCCAACGCAACCGGCTTACCAAACGCAATGACCGTGTGCTCGGCCATGTTTATTTCCAGTTCCGGAAAACGGAGAATATCTGCCTGCGTATACTGCTGCGGGGCGGCAGTACGGCGGAGAATGGCTTTGACGCGGGCGACCACTTCTTTGGGATTGAAAGGTTTTGTCACATAGTCGTCAGCGCCGATTTCCAGTCCCATGATCCGGTCATCGTCCTCCGTCCGGGAGGTTAACATGATAATTGGTACAGTCGAATATTTACGGATTTGCTGGCAAACCTCAAAGCCATCAAGAACCGGCATCATAATATCAAGAATAACGATATCCGGCTTAACCTGTTCTACTTTAATCAGGGCCTCGGCCCCATTGGCGGCTTCGGCGACCGTAAATCCTGCCTGCGTAAAATAGATAGCTAAGAGCTCCCGGATTTGTTTCTCGTCGTCGACAATCAATACCGTTTTCCCGGTCACAAACTCCCCCCTCCCGCGACCGTTTACTTTCACTATACCATAGCTGTCATTATGGCAAAAGAGTCTGACCGCGCTACCGGCGACAGACTCTTTTTACCTTAGGTTAGTTTTTGCTTATTGTCATATTAACGTTGCGCAGGGGCAATCGGGGCCATCATGCCACCGCGCATTCCCATGCCGGGCCCCATCATGCCGCGCATTCCCATGCCGCAGCCGGGATACGCACCGTCAGTAATATGCTGCTCCATGGCGGCAATCATCTGATCGGCCTGGGCCTGGGTAATCCAGCCCCACTCGACCTGTTTGGCCAGCATTTGCTTTCTGAGCTCCAGCATTTGTTTACCCCAGTCGGCGATCTGCGCTTTTTGTTCATCGGTCAGGTTAGCAGCATTGGCGCCATACCAGGGGCAGTACCACCCAGCCGGACCCGGACCTTGCCCCGGCGCGGCGAGAACCGACCCGGCAAAGGCGACAACCAGCAGGGCCACCAGGGTAAATAGAACGACTTTTTTCATATTCTCAGCCTCCTTGAATTTTGTTTGCTTTTATTATATTCAGCATTTATGGCCAAAATAGGGACAAATTCGGAACAAATTAGGAACTTTGCTGTCCAGCCCTCTGCTGTGGTTTTACCTGCAAGAGCCGCAGACTGTTAAGTGTGACCAGGATGGATGCGCCCATATCGGCCAGAATCGCCAGCCATAGCGTCAGCCAGCCGGGAAATACGGCCAGCACCGCTATCGCTTTAATTACAAGGGAAAAGGTGATGTTCTGCCGAATGACCGCCAACGCTTTGCGGCTTAAACGAATAAGAAAAGGCAGTTTGCTCAGATCGTCGGCCATAAGGACGATATCCGCCGTTTCAAGAGCCGTATCCGTGCCGGCGCCGCCCATCGCAACGCCTACCGTGGACAAGGCTAGCGCCGGGGCATCGTTAATGCCGTCGCCAACCATGGCTACTTGGCCGTATTTATTAAGCAGTTCCTGCACGGCCGTCATTTTCTCCTGCGGTAATAGTTCGGCCCGGAATTCGTCCACGCCTACCCGCGCGGCCATCGCTTGCGCAGCCAAGGTGTTATCACCAGTCAACATGATGGTATGCCGGATACCCGCCTGTTTTAGCGCGGCGATTGTAGCGGCGCTATTGTCGCGCACCGCGTCAGCCACGGCGATAACGCCTAAGATAGTATCTTGGGTCCCCATGATCATAACCGTTTTACCTTCACCCTGCAAACGCTTGACGGCCTCGGCCATCGGGGCTATGGACAGACCCAATTCGGCAAACAGGCGCGGGTTGCCGATATAAACCGCCTGCCCGTCGACCGTGCCGCGGGCGCCGCTGCCGGTAATGGCTACGAAATCTTCTACCGGCTGAATGGGTAATCCTTTGGCCTCTGCCGCCCGCATGATGGCGACAGCCAGAGGATGCTCCGACCGGGCCTCTATGTCAGCAGCCAGTTTCAACAGGTTATCTTCCGGCCGTCCCCCGACGGAAACAATATCGGTGACGACCGGCTCGCCCTTGGTCAGTGTTCCTGTCTTGTCGAAGGCGATGGCCGAAAGTGTTCCCATTGCTTCCAAGTATATGCCGCCTTTAATGAGAACGCCGTTTTTCGCCGCGTTGGCGATGGCGCTGACAATCGCCACCGGTGTAGACACGACCAGGGCACAGGGACAAGAAACTACCATGAGCGCCAGTCCCCGATAAATCCATGACATCCATTCGTAGCCGAAAAACAGGGGAGGAATAAAAACGATACCTACAGCCAGCGCCATGACGATGGGTGTATAGACGGCGGCAAACTTATCGACAAAGGCCTGGGACGGCGCCCGCTGTCCCTGGGCCTCCTCCACCATGTTAATAATTTTGGCAATGGTCGTGTCCTGGACCAGTTTGGTGACCCGGACTTCCAGCGAGCCGTGTATATTGAGCGTGCCGGCGAAGACCTCGGCGCCGGGGCCTTTTTCGACCGGGATGGATTCGCCGGTGATTGCCGCCTGGTTGACCGCGGATTGACCTTTGATAATCACTCCGTCCATGGCGATTTTCTCGCCCGGACGGATAATCATGATGTCGCCGACCGTAATTTCTTCAACCGGTATTTCCACTTCGGCCGCGCCGCGCCGGATCCGGGCCGCTTTCGGCATAATATCCATCAGGTCGCGGATGGAGCGGCGGGCACTTTCCATTGTCCAGGCTTCGAGCATTTCCGAGATGGCGTACAGAAAGGCGACCGAGGCGCCTTCTTCATACTGGCCGATCGCCAAAGCGCCGATAGCGGCCAGGCTCATGAGGACGCTCATGTTAAAACTGCCGCGCGGCAGCGAGCGGGCCGCCTTCTGGAAATTGCCCCAGCCGCCCAGCACCATGGCCGCTATATACAGCGGAATAAAAACCATGGCCGAACCGCCCAGCTTCTCTACGCCATAGGCTATGGCCAGCGTTAAACCGGAAGCTACAGCCCGGCGGCGCTCCCAGTGAATTTTAGGCCGAACGGCTGCCTGCGGTTTTTGGTCGAAAACGGGGTGGACAGTATAATTGTGTTTGACTGCCAGTTGCCGAATGGCTTCTATGTCGCTAGCCCCTTCAACAACGAGTTTATTGGTCATGAAATTAACTTTCGCCCTGGTTACACCAGGGAGAGCCGCTACGTCTTTTTCAAACTTCACGGCGCAATCCAGTCAGGTAAAGCCCGTGACTTGAAACACCATTGTCCCGGCTTGCGCCGCGCCCGCTGCCTGCGTCACCGTTATCATCCTCTCTTTTTGTCATTTATTCGTGTTTGACATGCTCAATACCCTGCGCCAAGAGGGTAGCAATATGCTCATCGTTGAGCGAATACCAGGCCATTTTGCCTTCTTTGCGAAATTTGACCAACCGGGCGTTTCTGAGCAGCCGCAGCTGATGGGAGACGGCCGACTGCCCCATGCCAACGACCGCGGCGATATCGCACACGCACAGTTCCCGTTTTGCTAGAATCTGTAAAATTTTTACCCGGGTCGTATCCCCTAAAATTTTAAACAGGTCGGCCACCCGCTGGGCGTCCTCATCGGCAATGATCTCCGCTTTCGCCAGACATATGACCTGGGGATGCTCACACAACTCCTCACATACATCGCACTCGCATGGCTTCATCGTTATACCCCCAATATATGAATATATGTTCATATATATTATATAAAAAAAGATACCTGAAAGCAATCAGGCTTCTGTCTTAAAATAATTTCGCCAGGCTGATGCCTGTCCAGGTGGCAAAGAAACCCAGCACGAAATTAGCAATGATATTATACAGGGCAAAGGTCATTTGACCATTATTGATCAGCTTAATTGTCTCATAACTAAAAGACGAAAAAGTCGTAAGCCCCCCGATAAAGCCGACCGTCACGAGCAGCCGCCAATATGGGCTTACGATGATGCGTTCCGTCACCAGTGACATGAACAGGCCGATAATAAAACAGCCGACAACATTTACGATCAAAGTGCCATAAGGAAAATCCGCCCCCCATCTTTGGGCGGTCCAGTCGGAAACAAGGTAGCGCATAGTTGCTCCGATGCTTCCACCGAGCGCAACTAAGAATATTTTCAGCATCTATTACACCTCTTTTGCTACGTTAAGCCTAAAATTAGCTTCTTACTATTATCTATCCTAAAAATCGGCGTTTCATTTGTTGGCATGATCATCTTTTCAGCTCTTTATGCCCGTATTTTATTATCTCTACGTCATCAAGCGTAACAAGCCCTTCCGTAACGACTTCATCAAGAAACGGTAGAATTTTATTGATGTATTCCTCACTATCGACGATTTCGATAAGGATAGGCAAGTCGTCCGATAAATCGACGATGCGTGCCGTGTGAATCCTGCTGTTGGCGCCATAGCCCATTATGCCTCGAAATACCGTCGCTCCTGCCAGATCCAATTCCTTAGCTTTTAAAACAATGGCATGATACAAAGACTTTCCGTTATACCGGTCGGTTTCGCCGATATAAATGCGAAGCCGTTTTGCCTGTCCAGTGATTTTCGGCATGACGCTAACCTCCGTTTTATATTCCGTTTAAATATATTTTACTACTTAACGACCAGCACCGGTACTTGCGAGTAAGAAACTACTTTTTGCGCCACACTGCCGATAACCAGGTTTTTGAAGCCCCCCATCCCCCGCGTTCCCGTGACAATGAGGTCAGCCTTCTTTTCAAAAGCGTACTTGACGATGCTTTCCGCGGGATGACCTCTTAAAAGTTCCGTCTTTACCGGTACGCCATATTCTTCCCCATATTTGCGGACTTTTTCCAGCATTGGTTGGTAGTGCTTCTCGGCATAGGCGTAAAATTCGTCGATTTCACTGATGGTCGGACTAAACTCCGGTGGCTTGACGACGGTGACGGCGATAACCTCAGCGCCAAACTTGGCCGACATGGCTACCGCCCATTCTAACCCTTTCTGGCTCTGCTTCGAGCCGTCATAAGCGACAACGATTTTCTTAACGTCCATCTTCCGCGCTCCTTTCCAATTGCCCTCTTATAACAGGTATATGCTCTGGCTGAGCAGTATCTTCTGCGTCACCAGGAACAGGAAAGAAAAACTTTTGGGCAATTACCGTCGGTATCACGGCGCTTAGGATGACTGCCGCCACCAGCACACTATACTGATTAACGTCGATATAATTATTAGATAGGCCGTAAAGAGCGGAAATCGTGCCGAACGTTAGCCCGGTACTCATCAGCAGGGTGGTATAAATACCTGTTCTACTACGGTACCGGAATATCCTGGTGGCGGGCAGCACGCCGATTTCTCCATCTTGTAATTAAAAGAATTTAAGGACGGTGTTCACCGCCGTATAAAAGCAAAAAAATCCTACCAACTCTATCTCCTGGTAGGAGTCATCACCGCTTACGCGGACTTATGGCAAGCTCCATCGCCCCTAATTTAAATATAGGGAATAATAAAACAGCCCTTTCCGGGCTGTTTTATTATTCCCTATATATCCAAGTTTCTTACTTCCTTGGCGTGCTCCTCAATAAACTTGCGCCGCGGTTCTACTTTGTCGCCCATGAGGATGGAGAAAATCTCGTCGGCGGCCATGGCATCTTCCAGGGTAACCTGGAGAATGGTGCGGTTTTCGGGGTTCATGGTTGTTTCCCATAGCTGGTCGGGATTCATTTCCCCCAGGCCCTTATACCGCTGTACGGTAATACCGTCGCGACCGATGCGGGTCAGCAGGCGGTTAAGTTCATCATCGCTATATAAGTACCAGTGTTCGCGCCCTTTTTTCACCAAGTAGAGCGGCGGTTGGGCGATGTAGACATGGCCGGCGGTGATTAAGGGCTGCATATAGCGGTAGAAAAAGGTGAGCAGCAGGGTACGGATATGGGCGCCGTCCACGTCGGCGTCGGTCATGATGATGATTTTGCCGTAGCGGGCCTTCTCAATGTCAAAGTCTTCGCCAATCCCGCTGCCAACGGCGGTAACGATCGCCCGGATTTCTTCGTTGTTCAGAATTTTATCCAGTCTGGCCTTTTCCACGTTAAGGATTTTGCCGCGCAAGGGGAGAATGGCCTGGAACCGCCGGTCGCGCCCCTGCTTGGCACTACCGCCGGCGCTGTCGCCTTCCACCAGGTAAATCTCGGCCTGCGCCGGATCTTTGACTGTGCAGTCGGCGAGTTTTCCGGGCAAGGAGCTCACTTCCAGGGCGTTTTTGCGGCGGGTGAGTTCGCGCGCCTTGCGCGCCGCCTCGCGGGCCCGGGAGGCCAGCAGCGCCTTTTCGATGATTTTGCGGGTGATGCCTGGGTTTTCCTCAAAAAATTCGCTCAAACCTTCGCTGACGATGGCGTCGACAATGCCGCGCACTTCGCTGTTGCCCAGTTTGGTTTTGGTCTGGCCTTCAAACTGCGGTTCGCGGATTTTGACGCTGATGACGGCCGTCAAGCCTTCGCGCACATCATCGCCGCTTAAATTTTCCTCATTCTCTTTCAGCATGTTTAATTTACGGGCAAAATCGTTGATGGCCCGGGTAAGGGCGATTTTAAAGCCGCTGAGATGGGTGCCGCCTTCCTGGGTATTGATGTTATTGACAAACGAAAAGATATTCTCCACATAACCGTCATTATACTGAAAAGCGATTTCGACCACGGTCGTGTCGCGGCTGCCGCTCAAATATACCGGTTCGGGATGGAGAACGTCTTTATTTTTATTTAAGTGCTCGACAAACGAAACAATACCGCCCTCATACTGAAATTCCTTGCGCGTATCCGTCCGCTCATCGGTAAGGGTAATACTGATGCCGCGATTCAAAAACGCCAGTTCGCGCAAACGCTGCTTTAGGGTATCAAAATTAAAGACCGTGTCCTCAAAAATTTCCCCGTCCGGCTTAAACCTTACTGTCGTGCCGGTTTCATTGGTGGCGCCAATAACCTTGAGACCTGAGACGGTACGGCCCCGTTCAAACCGCATGTGGTGGATTTTACCGTCCCGCTTGACCTCCACTTCCAGCCATTCACTGAGGGCATTGACGACCGAAACGCCCACGCCATGAAGACCACCCGAAACTTTATACCCCTCGCCACCAAATTTGCCGCCGGCATGGAGGACGGTTAACACGACTTCTACCGCCGGCTTGCCCACCTCATGCATTTCCACCGGGATGCCGCGGCCGTTGTCGATGACGGTAATACTGTTGTCTTTATGGATGATGACGTCTACTTTGGTGCAGTAACCGGCCAGCGCTTCGTCAATGCTGTTATCCACTACTTCATAAACCAAATGGTGCAGACCGCGCGCCGAGGTACTGCCTATATACATGCCCGGACGCTTGCGGACCGCCTCCAGCCCTTCTAGCACCTGTATCTGCTGGGCTCCGTAGTTGCCGTTAACCGTTGTGCCGTTTGTATTCATTTCTTACCTCCTCTTAGCCAGGCTGACCGGTCAATGAAAAAAACAAAAAGAGGTTGTTCAAAAAGCAGAGACTTTTTCAACAGCCTCGACCGGGTCATCACCAATTTATTCTTCCTCTTCGTCCACGTCAAAGAGGTAACCGGCCCGTTTTTTTAGCGTCAGCGAGGAAATAGCCGACAAGTAGACGACCTTATCGGTTACGACAAAACTTTTCGGACTGCCCTCGGATATATCGACAATCATATTTTCCTCGCGCATGGTGCGAAGAAACTCGTCATTCACCGGCGAGCGGGAAAATTTAAGGTCACCGATGGCGATAACGCTTTTTAGGGGGATTACCGTGTCACCCCCCAGGTGTAAAAACATACTGGTTCCTCCCGATTTTCTCTATTTCGCGGGCAATCATTCCTTGATCAAGATCCTGCGGTCGCTGGCCGGTGGCCAGCATGACCACCGTAGCCGCCGTCAGTTTGTCTGCTTGCCCGGACTTGACATTAGCCAGCAGTTTATTGATAAGATGTTTTTTCGCCTGGTAGTATTCGTAAGCCGAACAGGGAAAATACTCTTTTAGTTCGGTATACGTCAGCCAAGGCGCTTCCTGTAAAATGCCGGTAATCTCCCGCTGCCGGCGATCCTTCTCGGCAATGCCGCAGGCGACGCAATATTTATGCTCCGGCCGGCAAAGCACGCCGCACCCGGCGCAGGGACGCCAACCGCTGAGCCGCTTGAGTTTGGTATAGGCAAAATCTTTTAAGAGTAGCCTGAGCAGGCAGCTGCGCAACTGTTCGTCCGCGATCGCCGTCACCATTTCCTGCGCCTTCTTTACTTCGTCGGCCTCCAGGCGGATGGCCCGCAGTTTATAAGCCAAGGGCGGTTCTTCCTGAATTTCGCCGTTTTCATCATAATTCGGGCAATCTTTGAAATATCCTGCCTGAAAGCGAATGGCGACGATGACTTTGTCGCCGAGAAAGGCATTGATTTTGTCAAGCAAAACCTGCTTCATGGTGGAGAGATGGTGGCTCCAGACCGAACTAGTCACTACCAGAATAAGGGTGCCGCGTTCCACCGCGGCCGGCCGGGCATGGGCGGCAATATCGTCGCCCACGATTTCGCGCCAGTGATAAATGACCGACTGGGCTTTGAATTTCTTCGCCAAACCTAGTTTTTCCAAGGTAGGCCCAATGGTCTCCCCAAGCCTTATCATGGCGTCACTTCCCTTACGGCGCCACCGGCGACCTGATAGTATTGCCCGGACAGATCATCCGGAAAATACTTGGCGTCGGTGGCCGTGATAAAAGTCTGAATCCGTTCACGGATGAAATAGAGCAGGTGACTGCGCCGCTCCTCGTCCAGTTCGCTCATGACGTCGTCGAGTAAAAGCAGCGGGTATTCGCCGGTTTCGGATTTAATGAATTCCAATTCCGCGAGCTTAAGCGCCAGCGCCCCGGTCCGCTGCTGGCCCTGGGAGCCAAAGACGCGCAGGTCATGGCCATTGACGGCCAGCAGCAAATCATCGCGGTGGGGGCCGATCGTTGTCGTACCGCGGGCAATATCCTCAGCCCGCCGCGCCGTGAGCTGCCGGCGGTACCACTCACTGGAAAGCGGCTTTGGGGCCTCGTCATCCGGATGCAGATAAGGCTGGTAGTAGCTAAGCGACAAATTTTCTTTACTGGCGGTAATGCGGCGATGCATCAAGTTGGCCAACATGGCCAGCTTCCGCACCGCCTCAAAACGTTTGCCGACCAAAAACGCGGCGCCGGCGGCCAGCTGTTCGTCCCAGGCGTCAATTAGGTCGGCCTTGGCCTCCCTTTCGCGCACTTTTTTTAATAAGCTGTTGCGTTGCTGCACAACCCGGTTATATTGGATAAGCGCGCGGTAGTAGGCGCGGCTGACCTGGGAAATCTCGCCGTCCAAAAAGCGGCGGCGCAGCGCCGGCGCCCCTTTGACCAGCTGCAAATCCTCGGGCGAAAACAAAACGGCGTTGAGCGTACCGACCAGTTCCCGCTGTTTGATGGGGTGCCCATTATGTAGTATTTCCTTATTTTGGCTGGGTATAAGACGGATGGCCAATTTGTGCTCTACTTCTTGCTTGGTAAAAGCAATTTCCACTAGCGCGGCCCCTTGCCCCCACCGTACCAGCTCGTTATCAACGGCGGTGCGATGGGAACGTCCCATCGCACCAAGATATAAAGCTTCGAGAATATTGGTTTTGCCTTGGGCATTGCGGCCGATAAAAATATTAATGTTGCGGGCAAATTCTAAGGTTAAACCGGCGTAATTGCGAAAATTCCTCAAAACTAGCCGGGTTACCCGCATAATGTCACCTGTCGGAGCCAGCGACCACTTTCCATACCGCCACACCTTCAATTTCCACCACATCGCCGGGGTGGATTTTTTTGCGCCGTTCGCTTACCACTGTGCCGTTTACGCGTATCTTTCCCGCTTCAACCCAAAATTTCGCCTGACCGCCTGTTTCAATTACTCCCTGCCATTTAAGGAGTTGATCAAGCTGAATGGCGGGTGGTTTTATGGAAATTTCTTCCATGAAAATCCTCCTAGCTTGTCCGCACCGGGGTTATTACATAGGTATAATTTTCATCGTCCACCGGTTTTATGCAAGCCGGGCTGAGCGGAGTATTAAGGGAGAACCTTAGCAGTTCACTGTCGATGTTTTTGATAATGTCAAGAACATACCGGGCGTTGAAGGCAATGTCAATTTCGTTGCCGGTCATCGTTGCGCCCACCATCTCGCAAGCTTTGCCCACGTCGGGATTGTTCGAGGTAATGATAATATGGTCGGGCTTAAACGAAAACTTGATAATATTGTAATCACCGTCTTTAGCCAAGAGCGCCACCCGTTCGACGGCCGCCCCAAACTGGTCGGTGTTAATTTCCGCAACCGTCGCGAAATTGGTAGGAATAACCTTGTTATAGTCAGGGAACTGGCCTTCGATAATGCGGGCAATGATATAGACATTATCAAATTCAAAGGAAACCTGATTTTTATGCCACGATACTTTTACATCCATTGGCACTTCGGAAACCAGCAGACGGGCGACCTCAGCCAGAAATTTCGCGGGAATAATCATTTTGACTTTGCTGTTTATGCCAGGCTGGCCAAAAGCGTCGAGCACGTCTTTCTTCAGGGCCAACCGGTGCGTATTGGTCGCGACCATGCGGATGCCAAGCTCGTCGGCTTCCAACAGTCCGCCGGTAAAAATCGGCCGGGCTTCGTCGGTAGCACAGGCGAAAACCGTCTTTTTGATCAGTTCGCGCAGAATATTGTCTTTTACCGTAAACGACTGATCGCTGCTCAGCGGTTTTAAGACCGGAAATTCTTCGGCCGGCAGACTGAGAAGGTTGAACTGGGCCGAAGCGGAGGCAATCCGAATGGTCCGGTCTTCCGTATTTGAGGCAATTTCGACCGTTTCGCCGGGAAGACGCCGGACCAGTTCCTGAAAATAACGGCCCGACAAAACAATGGCGCCCGGTTTTTCCACCTGGGCTTCAATCGAGCAGCTGATGCCGATTTCATAGTCGGTTGCTTGCAGCTGCAGGCGGTTGTCCTGGGCGGCAAGGTAAATGCCGGTGAGAATGGGCAGGGGGTTTTTGGTGGCGACCGCTTTTTGCACCGTTTGTACCGCATGGTTAAGCAGGTCTTTCCGACAGGTTATTTTCATTGTTCGGCCTCCTAAAATGTTGGTATAAGAATACGGTTTAAATCATAGAATCATAGAATAGCCGTATTCGTAGTAGGCGCTGTCGATATGTTGAAAAAGAGGGTAAATGCTTGTCGAAAAAGGATAGTGTGTGTTAATAAAATGTCGATAAAGTACAAAGCCTGTATCCACAAATTCACATTTTTAGCTGGGGAAAAATTTATTCACAAACCGTTGACAGCTTACGCACCTACTTATGCACAGCTTTATGCACTTTCGATGCGTTTAATAAGTTCTTTGATGGTATTATTAAGCTTAGGGTCCTCATTGCGTTCGCGGCTGATTTTTTCGTTGGCATGAATGACGGTAGTATGATCCCGGCCGCCAAAGACTTCGCCGATGCGCGGCAACGACGTGTCGGTCAGCTCGCGGCAGAGATACATGGCGATTTGGCGGGGATAGGCCACATTGCGGGTCCGTTTCTTCGCCAACAGGTCTTCTTTTTTGATTTTGAAATAGGAGCACACCACGTCGAGGACCAGTTCGGGCGTGATTTGCTTGGGTTTGCCGTGGGGAAAAATGTCCTTAAGGGCTTCGGTAGCCAGGTTGATATCGATGGGCTGATTGGTCAGCGAAGCGTAGGCCATTACCCGGATGAGGGCGCCTTCCAGTTCGCGGATGTTGTTGTCGATGCGGCTGGCGATGTAGACCATGACATCATTGGGTATATTAAGGTTTTCCAGCATCGCCTTTTTGCGCAGAATAGCAATGCGCGTTTCCAGGTCGGGCGGCTGAATGTCGGTGATGAGGCCCCACTCAAAGCGCGAGCGCAGCCGGTCCTCCAAGGTTTGAATCTCCCGCGGCGGCCGGTCGCTGGAAATAATAATCTGTTTGCTGGCTTCATGGAGGGTGTTGAAAGTATGGAAAAACTCCTCCTGGGTCCGTTCCTTATTAGAGAGGAATTGAATGTCGTCTACCAGCAGCACGTCGATGTTGCGGTATTTTTGCCGGAACAACTCCGGATTACCGTCGCGGATGGAACTGATCAATTCGTTGGTAAATTTCTCACTGGAAATGTAGAGCACTTTCAGGTGCGGGTGGTTTTGCCGGATGCGATGGCCAATGGCATGCATGAGATGAGTCTTGCCCAAACCGACGCCGCCATAGAGAAATAAGGGGTTGTACACTTGCGCCGGCACTTCGGCCACGGCCAAGGCGGCTGCGTGGGCAAAGCGGTTGGAATTGCCGATAACAAACGTTTCAAAAACATATTTCGGATTAAGATTGGTCGGCGGGTCCTCGTTGACGGTAATGCGCAGCGGAGTTGTCTCCGGCTTGGCGGCCGGAGCGGGCGATGGGGCGGCAGGCGGGAGGGAAGTATCTTTTGGCGCATCGTCGGTACGGGTAACGGCTGTTTCCGTGGCAATTGCTTCTTCCAGAGTATCGGCGTTTTCGTCCATGTTGATAAAACGGACGTCAATCGGCCGCTGCAAAATGGTTGATACAGTTCGGCTGATGAGGCCGGCGTAGCGTGTTTCTACCCATTCTTTGACAAACTGTTTGGGCACGCCGATTTCAAGGGTCGAATCGACTAATCCTAACGGCAGCATCGATGACTTGACCCAATTGTCAAAAATCGGCCTGGCAATCTCTTTTTGCACCATGGATAGCACCTGTTCCCAGAGAGCCGCCAGTTGCGATGGATTCATTAGCCTCAACCCTTTCTTTATAAATACGGACTATTGACCGCCGCACTACTGAAAAAATTAACAAAGAAATTATCCGCGCAACATAACTTATCCACATAGTTATACACAAATGTTGATAACTTGAACAAAACCGGCCCATTTAGCCGAAAAAAAAGACGGCAGCGGAGAAAAAGCGCTCCACAGTCGTTATGTTTACAGGGTTGGTGAAGATATTCACTGTTGTGGATAACTCTGTTAATAACTTGGGGAATATGTGAATAAAATCGAAAAATATGTATATAACTGCAAGAGTAAGCTAAAAATGTGGATAAGTACACACTTTTTATATTAACAAATGCGCGGGGAGTTATCAACAATTATTTTCCCTATTCACCAAAGTCTGCCCATTTGCCGACAAATTTATCCACAGGGCGACACGGCAATTTTCTTGACACTGACCCTGGTCTATTCTATAATCTAAATAGTTGTACTCTCATGATGTAGCATGGCTCATTCTGCTTATTCGGCAGCAGTTCAGTCTCTTAAGGAGGTGTAATAGATGAAGCGCACTTACCAACCCAACACGCTGTGGCGAAAAAGAACCCATGGGTTTCGGGCCCGCATGAAAACCAGAGGCGGTCGTCTCGTTTTAAAGAGAAGACGTGCCAGAGGCAGAAAGAGATTATCTGCATAGTAGGCCGCCATATGTGGCCTATTTTTTCCATATGGACAGTTTAGAGCAGCAGAGATGATTAAATGTGATGTATAAACTAAGTAAGGGCGGCATCCTGCGCAAGAATAAAAATTTTCAGACCGTGTACAAGCTAGGCAAGTCATATGCCAACCGGCTGCTCGTGCTGTACGTCAAGCCTAACCGGGAAGGGCTGCGCCGGGCCGGCTTTGTTACCGGCAAACGCCTGGGCGGTGCGGTCGTCCGCAACCGGGCGCGACGGTTGATGAAGGAAGCTTACCGCTTAAATCAGCATCAGCTGACCACCGGTGTCGATATGGTGTTTATTGCCCGCCAGCCGATTGTCAAAGCCGATTTTGCCGCAGTGAGCAAAGCCCTGCTTGAGTTATGCGGTAAAGCTCAGTTATTTAATAAGTAGTCTTACGATGTTAAAACGCTTATTTATTTTTTTAATCCGCCTTTACCAGAAATTTCTATCACCGCTAAAACCTCCGTCTTGCCGGTTTGTACCCACCTGTTCGGAATACGCTGCCCAGGCGATCGCAAAATACGGACTCGTTAAAGGTGGCTGGAAGGCCGTGCGGCGCCTCTTGCGCTGTCATCCTTTCCATCCCGGAGGGTATGATCCTGTCTGATCCATACTTTGCGTGTGAATGAGGAGTGACTTTACTTTGGATTTTTTGAGCAATATCATGCAGACAGCCCTTACATACGCCTATAACCTTACGGCGGCTCTGGGGGTTGCCAATTATGGTGTGGCGATTATTCTGCTGACCATAGTGATTAAGATTGCCCTGTATCCGCTCACGGCCAAACAAGTAACATCCATGAAGGCTATGCAGGAATTGCAGCCGAAGATTAAGGAACTCCAGGAGAAGTATAAAGGCAATCCGGAAAAACTGAATAAAGAATTGGCCGTCCTGTATAAGGAATCGGGGGTCAATCCTTTTTCCGGCTGCCTGCCGCTCTTGGTGCAAATGCCAATCCTCATCGCCATCTTTTTCGCCATCCGGGATTACAAATATCTTCACCAACCTGGTTTTTTGTGGATGAAAGACCTGGCCCAGCCCGATCCGACCTATATTCTGCCTGTTCTGGCGGCGGCGACAACCTGGATTCAGCAGAAACAGACCATGACGGATGCGACGCAGCAGAACAAGATGATGATGATTTTTATGCCGCTGTTTATTGGCTATATTAGCTTATCGTTTCCAGGCGGCCTGGTATTGTATTGGGTGGTCAGCAATATTGTGCAGATTATCCAGCAATGGTGGATGTACCGGAAACCGGCGACAGTACAAGGGGAGGCTCGCTAATCTATGACTGCGGTAGAAAAATCGGGCAAAACAATCGAAGAAGCGATAGAGCTCGCCCGAGCCGAACTTGGCGTTGGACCTGACCGTATCGAATTTGAGGTGTTGGAACAGCCGAGCAAAGGGTTATTTGGCTTCATTGGCGGCAGACCGGCGCGCGTGCGGGTATGGCTGAAGAAAATTGACCCGGTCGCGGTCGCCAGGGATTTTCTGCAAAATGTGTTCAAAGCCATGCGGCTTGAGGTATGTATTGAGAAGATGACCCAGGATGGCCAGGTCATTCTTAATATGCGCGGCGAAGATTTAGGCGTGCTAATCGGTAAGCACGGCCAGACGCTGGATGCGCTGCAATATCTGACCAATTTGGCCGCCAATAAGGATGCCGAGGAGAAGGTCCGCATTATCCTCGACGTCGAAGACTATCGCAAGCGTCGGGCCGAGACGCTGACCAATTTGGCGAAACGGGTGGCCGAACGGGTTAAACGCCGCGGCGAGCGGGTGACGCTGGAGCCCATGACACCGCATGAACGCAAGATTATCCACATGGCGCTGCAGCATGATCACCGCATTGTTACTTACAGCGAAGGCGAAGAGCCGTATCGCAAAGTCGTGATTGCGTTAAAAAAGTAGATTTTGGTGCATGATAAAGCCCAGTAAGGAATTTACTGGGTTTTAATGTTGAGGTGGCAACGATGTATCAGGAGGACACTATAAGTGCGGTCGCCACGGCCGTCGGAGAAGGCGGGATCGGTATTATCCGCCTCAGCGGACCCCAGGCCCTGAAGGTAGCTGATGCGCTGTTTCGCGGCGTCCGAGGGCGGCGGGCGAGCGATGTGGCCAGCCATACCGTGGCCTATGGGCGGATCGTCGACCCGGCAACGGAGACGGTAGTCGACGAAGTGCTGCTGCTGGTTATGCGGGCGCCCCGTTCCTATACGCGCGAGGATGTGGTGGAAATTCACTGCCACGGCGGGCCGGCGCCGCTGCGGAAAATTCTGGACCTAACCCTGGCCCATGGCGCTCGCTTGGCCGAGCCCGGGGAGTTTACCAAACGCGCGTTTTTAAACGGCCGGCTGGATTTGGCCCAGGCCGAGGCGGTCATCGATATCATCCGGGCCAAAACCGACGCGTCGCTGCGCATGGCGGTGAATCATCTCGCCGGTGGCCTGTCGGCCCAAATCCGCACCTTGCGGGACGATATTCTGGCGATGATCGCCCATTTGGAAGCGGCCATTGATTTTCCCGAGGAAGATATTGAGGAATTGGCCGCCGAGCAGGCCGCGGCCGGGATTAACGGTTTGCTGGCGGCCATTGATAAACTCTTGGCCACCGCTCAGACGGGCCGCATCCTGCGGGAAGGGCTGGAGACGGTCATTATCGGCAAGCCCAATGTCGGAAAGTCGAGTCTTTTAAACGCGCTACTCCGGGAAAAACGGGCGATCGTAACCGACATCCCGGGTACTACCCGCGATATTATCGAAGAGTATGTCAATATCCGCGGCGTGCCGCTGAAGATTGTCGACACGGCCGGCATCCGTGAGACCACCGATTTGGTCGAGAAAATCGGCGTCGAGCGGGCGCAGGAAATCATGCGGCGCGCCGATCTGGTCCTCTTGGTTCTTGACGCGTCTGCGCCGCTGTCGGCAGAAGACCGGCAGGTGCTGGACATGCTTCAGCAGCAGCAAGTTATTGTCCTAATCAATAAAACCGATTTGCCGGTGCGGCTGGAACTGGACGAAGTGACGGCGCGCATGGCCGGGCGCCGGGTGCTGCGCATTTCCGTCCTGGAGGGAACCGGTCTGGACGAACTGGAGCAGGCGATCGTGGATATGGTTTACGCCGGCAAAGCGGCACCGTCGGACAGCGCCTTTGTCAGCAATGTGCGTCACGCCGCTGCCTTGCGCCAGGCGCGCCAGCACCTGGCCGATGCGCTGGCTACCACTAGCGCCGGTATGCCGCCTGACTTTGTCGTCATTGATCTGCGGGCCGCCTGGGAGAAACTGGGTGAAATCACCGGGGAGACGGTGGGTGACGATATCATCGACCAGATCTTCGCCCGGTTCTGCATCGGTAAATAGGGGGTGAAGGATTTGTTTACGGCAGGCTCCTATGATGTTATCGTAATCGGCGCCGGCCATGCCGGCTGTGAGGCGGCGCTGGCGGCAGCCCGGATGGGCTGCCGCACGCTGCTGACTACCCTTAATCTGGACAATATTGCCATGATGCCCTGCAATCCCGCCGTAGGGGGGCCAGCGAAAGGCCACCTGGTGAGAGAGATTGACGCCTTGGGCGGCGAGATGGGGATTAATACCGACAAGACGGCGATCCAGATGCGCATGCTTAACACCGGCAAGGGGCCGGCGGTCCATGCCTTGCGGGCCCAGGCCGACAAGCGGCTGTATCAGACGTTGATGAAAGAGACGCTGGAAAACCAACCCAATCTCGATGTCAAGCAGCTGCTTATTGAGAAAATCCTGGTTGAAGGCGGACGGGTGACCGGGGTGGCGACCGAGACCGGCGAAGTCTATGCCTGTCAATGCGCCATTATCGCTACCGGCACCTATTTGCGCGGCAAAATCATTATCGGCGAAGTGGCTTATCCTGGCGGGCCCAACGGGCAGCGGCCGGCGGAAAAACTAACCGAAAGTTTAAGCGCGCTGGGCATCCGGCTGATGCGGTTTAAAACCGGCACTCCGGCCCGCGTTGACCGCCGTTCGCTCGATTTTAGCAAAATGATTATTCAGCCCGGCGACGAGGAAGTCCATAACTTTTCGTTTATGAGCGACATTGCCACGCGGGCGCAAGTGCCGTGCTGGCTGACTTATACCAATGAAAAGACCCATGAAATCATCCGCGCCAACCTCCACCGGGCACCGCTCTACACCGGTTTGATTGAAGGGACCGGTCCCCGCTACTGCCCTTCGATTGAGGACAAGGTGGTTCGGTTTGCGGAGAAGCCGGCTCATCAGTTGTTTATCGAGCCCGAGGGTCTGCACACTAACGAGATGTATGTGCAGGGCATGTCTACCAGTCTGCCGGTCGATGTCCAGTATGCCTTTTTGCGCACTATTCCTGGCTTGGAAAATGTCCAGATTATGCGGCCCGGCTATGCCATCGAGTATGACTGCATCGACCCGACCCAACTGTTGCCGACGCTGGAGTTTAAAGAAATTAAGGGGCTATATTCGGCCGGCCAGGCTAACGGTACCTCCGGGTATGAGGAAGCGGCCGCCCAGGGCATTATCGCCGGGATTAACGCCGCTTTGGCCGTGCAGGCGAGACCTCCCTTCGTATTGACCCGGGCGGAAGCCTATATTGGCGTGCTCATCGACGACCTGGTGACGAAAGGCACCAATGAGCCGTACCGCATTATGACCTCCCGGGCCGAGTACCGCTTAATCTTGCGTCAGGACAACGCCGATTTGCGTCTTACCGAAAAGGGGCGGCAGATCGGTCTGGTCACCGATG
Organism: Sporolituus thermophilus DSM 23256; assembly: GCF_900102435.1. Classification (NCBI taxonomy): domain Bacteria; kingdom Bacillati; phylum Bacillota; class Negativicutes; order Selenomonadales; family Sporomusaceae; genus Thermosinus; species Thermosinus thermophilus. The sequence goes on from NZ_FNBU01000014.1 coordinate 40,838, forward strand.
AGCGCTACAAACGCTTTTGCGAAAAGCGGGACGCTATCGAGCGCACCCTCACTTACCTGAAAAACACGCCTGTCACCCCCAGCCCCCAGGTGCAGGCGAAACTGGCGGCCATGGGTTCGGCCGAACTGCGTACCGGCGCTACTTTATACGACCTCTTAAAGCGCACCGAGATTACCTACGAATTACTCGGTGAGCACTTTGTCGTGCCGGAACTTCCGGCGGCGGTGCGTGAGCAGGTGGAAATCGCCGTCAAGTATGAAGGATATATCAAGAAACAGATTGAGCAGGTGGAACGGGCGGCCAAACTGGAGGCCAACCGCCTGCCGGACGATATCGATTATGAACAGATTGCCGGCCTGTCGCGGGAAGCGCGGCAGAAACTGAACAAAATCCGGCCGCTATCGGTAGGACAGGCGGCGCGGATTTCCGGCGTATCGCCGGCCGATATTTCCATCCTCATGGTTTACTTGGAACAGTGGCGGCGGCGCAAGGGGGAATAAGATGAGCTTCGCTGAATATCTGACCGAGGCGGCCAGTAGCTACGGCCTGGTGCTGTCGCCGGCGCAGGTGGCCGCGTTTGACCGTTATTTTCACCTTCTGATCGCGTGGAACGAAAAAATGAATCTTACGGCGATCACCGACGCCCGGGAGGTGGCCGTCAAACATATGATTGATTCGCTGTCCTGTTATGATGCCGGCGTATTTGCGCCGGGATGTTCGGTTATTGATGTAGGTACCGGCGCCGGTTTTCCCGGTATTCCGCTGAAGATTTACCGTCCGGATATCAAATTGACGCTCCTTGATTCCCTAAATAAGCGCTTGCTGTTTCTGCGGGAAGTGGTGAACCAACTTGGCCTTGCCGACGTAGAGGTAGTTCACGCCCGGGCCGAAGAAGCCGGGCGGGCCAAGGGGCGGCGCGAATACTACCAGGTGGCGGTGTCGCGGGCGGTTGCCCGGCTTAATGTTTTGGCCGAACTGTGCCTGCCCTTGGTAGCGGTAGGTGGCCATTTTGTGGCCCTCAAAGGCGCCCAGTACGAGGAAGAGGCGGCCGAGGCAGGCCGGGCAATCGGGCTGCTCGGCGGGGAAATTGCCGCTGTCCGGCCAGTCAGGCTGCCGCAATTAGCGGACAAGCGGGCCGTCATTTATATTAAAAAAACGGCGTCCACGCCGCCCGCCTATCCGCGGCGCCCCGGCATGCCCGAAAAAAAGCCGCTTTAATTGGAGGAACTTTCTTCGCCGATGACGAATAGACACTAAACGGTGATTTACGGTGAGGGAGTGGACTGATGAAGACCATAGCCAGATTCTTGAGGTTAGGCGGCAATGAGCCGGAAACGGCGCAGCCGGCCAAGACGGATACACAGCCTGTCCCGCAGCAGAATCCCGCTTTGACGACCGTAACGGAAAACAGCGAAGATGATAATATATATGATGTCGTCCAGGTCGACGTGGCCGAGATTGTTCCTAATCCCTTTCAACCCCGGAAAACATTCAGCGACGAGTCGCTGCAGGAACTGGCCGCGTCAATCAAAGAGCACGGCGTCATCCAGCCGCTGCTGGTGCGGCGGGCGCCGTCCGGGTATGAACTGGTGGCCGGGGAGCGCCGGTTGCGGGCATCCAAGCTGGCCGGGCTGACGACTGTGCCGGTCATTGTCAAAGAGCTGACCGATAAAGAAATGGCCGAACTGGCCATGATTGAAAACCTACAGCGCGAAGACCTGCATTTTTTGGAGGAGGCGCTAGGTTTTCAACAGCTCATCGCTAATTTCGGCCTAACCCAGGAGGAACTGGCCAAGCGGCTTGGCAAAAACCAATCGACCATCGCCAATAAGCTGCGGCTATTGCGTCTTGCGCCCGAAGTGCAGGCGGTAATTGTCGCCGAAAATCTGACGGAGCGCCATGCGCGGGCCCTCCTCAAACTAGACGATCCTGCCCTGCAGATGCAAGTTCTTGACGCTGTTCGTCAAAAAGGGCTCAATGTGCGGCAGACCGAGGAATTTATCGAGGAAATCCTTGACGATATTTCCCGGGAAATGGCGAAAAAAGCGCCAAAGCAAAATGTTGTCAAGGTTATTAAAGATGTACGCATTTTTCTTAATACCATCAATAACGTTGTCAATGAACTGAAGAAAACGGGCTTGCCGGTCAAGATCAGCCAGAGCCAGGATGACGATTTTATTACGATAAATCTGCGCATTCCGAAAAGAAAATAACTGCTGGTATTTTCTCAATGGCAGTCTGGGGCACAGTAAAGCTTCTTCCGTGGGGAAGAGGCTTTTTTTGCGGTTTGATACGCGGAGAGGATCATAACAAAAATGTCATTACAAAACATGATACTATCGAAGTCTAACCACGGAGGACACAGAGCGCGTGATATCCATCACGCGAAGAATATCATATAAATCAATTTTCTCCGCGTCCTACTCTAAAAGATATAACCACGAAGGACGCAAAGATGTTCATGACATAAATGTCACCACAAAGCAACGGAAAGCAAGACGTTTCGCCACTCTCCACTTTCTACTTTCCAATTGCCATTTTCCAGGTAGATATGATATGTTTTAGGGTCCGGTTTTTTTCCTGCCAATGACGGAGATAATACGAACAGAGAGGGGGGTGGGCTATGACAAACACCTATCGTATTCTTATCATTTCCGCTTCGGTGGGCAGCGGCCACCACCAGGCGGCGCAGGCGCTGCGCCAGGCTTTGCTTAGCCGCTGCTGCCGGGTGGATGTTGTTGACTTTTTTGGCGGTGAGCACCGCTATGCCGGCAAACTGATAAAGGCGGCCTATTTTCGCCTGCTCCGCCTGTTTCCGGAAATATATGATTATCTCTATCATTACACCGATGCGTCGCGGTACGGCGAAAGTATCAAAGGACTCTTGGACCGCTTGTCGCGCCGCTATATCCGCAGGCTTATCCGTCGGTACCGGCCGGATGTCCTTGTCTTTACCCATCCTTTTCCTTGTGGCGCAGCAGCCGGTTTGAAACGGGCCGACCTGATCAATGTGCCGCTGGTGGCCGTTGTTACCGATTTTGCTGTCCATCGCCTATGGGAATATCCCGAGGTTGACGATTATTGTGTGGCCAGCGACGGACTGGTGAGCCATCTTGTCCGCAAAGGGTATGACCTAAGCCGCGTTCACGGCGTCGGCGTTCCTATCCGGCCGGTTTTTGCCGAGCTGGACGGCACGGCGCGGCGGCCGGGGCATGTGCTGGTCATGGGCGGCGGGGTGGGACTGGGGCCGGCACAGGAAGTGGTTCAGGCCCTGATGGATGCCAAGGGCGTCACCGCCATCCATGTGGTGTGCGGGAAAAATGTCCGCCTGTACCGGTCGTTGCAGGCAATGGTTAGTACTAACCCTCGTCTTCATCTGTATCAATATACCAGTCTGGTACCGCAATTGATGGCCGCCGCTGAAGTTCTCATTACCAAGCCAGGGGGACTTACGGCCAGCGAAGCACTGGCGGCCGGCCTGCCAATGGTGCTGGTCGATGCCATTGGTGGCCAGGAAGAGGATAACGCCCGGTTTCTCACCGCCACTGGCGCCGCGCTGTGGGCTCACGATGCCGAGACCGCCGCGCGCTGTACCGAAACCATTCTGAATGACAGCATGTGCCGCGCCAAGATGCAGGAGAGCTGCCGGCGGCTGGCGCGGCCCCAGGCCGCAAGGGCAGTGGCCGAAATCGTCATTCAGGCGGCGCAAAGGAAAGGTAAATGATTGTTTGTTAATGAAGCGGATGTTATGGTGACGGGCGTTTTTGATACCAAGTAATGGATTGAACAAGGAAAAACCCTGCCTGGTTAAACCTAACCATGCAGGGTTTCTCTTTTTTACAGTATTCCTACTCCAGCGGCTTTGTTAGCAGCTTCAATGGCTTTATAGCTCATTTCAATAGCCTGGCCGCAGGTATTGAGGACTTGGTCGGGATTATGGAATCCCATGCTGTTTTCGGCAGCCACAAAATCCCAGTACCATTGGGCTTTGCGCACAAGCTCGCGGGCCTTAGCCAGTTCGGCCTGATCAACGTTCGGAACTTCGCCAGCTTTCTTGATTGCCTCGTGAGCCTTCGCTACCGCCAGCCCGGCAGAGTGCTGCAGTTGCCAGCTGTGATTCTGGATCGTCTGTACCTGCTCCTTAAGCCATGCCGTCCCCTGATCGTGGCAGGTAGAGCAGGAAGCATCGAGGTGCTTAAGCGGACTGGTCACCCAGTGAGAGGTGTATTTTTGGCCGTCTTGGCGCATATACGGCATATGGCAGTCGGCGCAGGAAACGCCGGCTTTGCCGTGCACGCCGGTCGACCAGGTTTCAAAGTCCGGATGCTGGGCTTTCAGCATTGCCGCCTTGGAATCGGGATGTTGCCAGTCCTGAATAAAGTTGCTGGGTTTTTCGGCGTAGTATTCATACATCTGATCAGGCTTGAGCCCTTTATCCCACGGGAATACGACCTTGGTTGTGCCAGGTTCAAAGTAGTACTCAACATGGCATTGGGCGCAAACATAACTGCGCATTTCTTCCCGCGTGGCCTTGCTGACGTCGATGCCGCGGCGCTGCTGCGCTTCAATAAATGCGGGGTTGATAACCCTAAGATTCATTGTCGCCGGGTCGTGGCAGTTGGCGCAGCTAATCGAACCGTGATTAGGCGTCTTGGCCAGGAGCTCGGCCAGAGGGGTCTTGGCATATCCCCAGCCCGCTTCCTGATAAAACTTTTCGAGATAGGGCGTTTTACAGGTAATGCAGGCGCCCGGAGACTTGGCATTGATCCGTTTGGTTTCCCGGAGGTCTTCAAGGGAATAAATGTGGCCGCGGTCTTCCGTGTAGTCGATGCTGAACGGCATGCCTTTGAAGTTAGTGAGAATTTCCGGCTGACGCTCAGAATTTTGGACTTTTGCGCTACCGCCAAAACCGCCCGGTGAGGGCGCCATTTCAGCATTCTTTTTAAAGCTTGCATACTGTAAGGGATAATACTGCCCCCACACCGCCGGGTCATATTCCCCTGCCGGAATTTTATTCAACTTGACGGTGGAGGTGGGCTTGGCAACCCCGACGCGGATAATAACAAACCCAAAGAACAGCAGCAGCGCACTTAACAAAGCAACCAAAGCCTTTTGCGTTTTATTCAACCTTTATCCCTCCTTTGCTTTTGTTAGCGCCGTGGACCAAGCCACGATGGCATTTGGTGCAGTCCTGCCCACCGGCCAGCATCTTGGTGTTCTCCACCGTTGAGCGGTGGCAGCGGAGACAGTTGTCTGCCAAATATTGCTTTCCTTGGGTCGTTATCTTAATTGTTGCCGGGTAATCTCGTATTGTTTCATGATACACATCGTTAATACCGGTCCGCATTTTGGCGATCAATTTCGTCGCCACATTACTGTTTGGCAGATGGCAGTCAGTGCAGGCGATTTGTTTATGGTTTGACGCCTGCCAGCTGGAGTAGGCATACTCCATGGAATGGCAAGTACCGCAGAAGGACGGTGTTTCCGCGTATGCATAACCTCCGGCTGTCACGGCCATCACCAAAACCGCAATGGCAAAACCTATGGCAATCAGCTTAAGCGCATTACGGTTTAAGAATTGACCAGTATCCAAACTATCCCTCCTCTCCTTTTTTATTGGGCATAACTATGCAGTCCCGGCAGCAGGACCCGACCCCAAAGCAAAGAATAAAAAAGTAAGTCAGAAATAGCGCATGCTCGTTTTTTTAAGTTCTTTAGTGCTGTAAAATACCTGGTAATGGGAAATACCGCTCATCTGGCTCATTAAACAGATATGAGCTTCGCATTCTTCCCTCGACATGGCATGAACCATGGTATAAAGGTTGAAAGGCCAATCCCGGCAAGTATGCCGTTCATAGCAGTGCGTTACTACCGGCAGACCAGCAAACATTTCGCCCACTTCCGCCACTCTCTCGGCGGGGACCATCCAGACGCATAAGGCATTCGCTTTGTATCCGACGCGCCTGTGACGCAGAATCGCGCCGATTTTGCGGATAATGCCCCGCTGCAGCATGCTGCGCACCCTGTCGAGCAACTCCTGCTCAGAAATACCGACTTTGCTTGCCACTAAGCTGTACGGGCGAGCGGTAACAGGAAGATCGTTCTGAAGCTCCCGGATTATCTTGCGCTCAAGGTCGGTCATAATTGCACCCCGCAACTAACGGAAATTTGACGCTAACTTTAAATACTCGCTTGGCGGGTAACCGGATCATGGCTTCAACTCCGCATGTGCTGCCGATAGTATTTAAAATAGTGTCCAAACTATCTTGATCAGGTGCGATCGCGGTAAACCACATATTGTACTCGCCCTCGCGCAAATAGTTGTGAGTTACGCCTGGGAAGCTGTTAACTACCCTTGCGACGTCAGGGATATAGTTTGACGCTACCTTAAGCGCCACCAACACGCTGGAATAACCCACCTGCCTGCTGTTTATGCTTGCCCCCAGGCGCCGGATCAGACCTTTGGCAAATAATTGTTTTACCCGGGCAAGAACTGTTTCTTCAGTTACTTGCAGCCTGTCGGCAATCTCCTTATACGGTCTTGGCGCCAGCGGGAAATCGTACTGGAGAATGTGCAGCAGCTTACATTCAAATTCATTCAGTTCCACAGTTTTTTCAGCGCCCATACGCACACCACGGCTCCTCTGCCATGTAATCACCGTAGGAGTAGTAGTAAGCTCGCGCCCTGCATCCACCGCAAACTTCAGCAAATTTGCTCTGGATTATAATCACCCTTTTCCCTCCTTCCAGTCGGCAAGGTAGCAAGCCGGGTCCTCGCCCCAAATGTCGCCGGATATTGCTTCTGCGCGTAGGCGCCAAGTTCAAACAAGTCGGGGCGGACGAGAGGCTCCCCGCCGGAGAAAAGCAGAACGGGAACTTTCATTTGGGCCAAATCGTTCAATAAAATATTTCGCTTCCGCAGTAGACAGTTCGCCGGCATACGCCCGGTCGTCCGGTCGTGAGCGTCGATGTAGCAATGGCGGCAGGACAGATTGCACCGGTTAGTGCTGTTCCAGACGACAATAGGCGTAGCATCTGAGGAAAACTGCAGCATGTGCGGGGGTAAATTGCGAGAGTCGCGTCCGTATTTTACAATAGCTGATACCGTTGCCGTGCCGCACAAAAGTTTGGTGCAACCTATCATTTCCTGATCTCTCCCTTAATTTAAGCATTTTTAACGAACGGCAAGATTGGGTCCGGACGGGTCGGCTTCTCGTTGGGGAATGATATGCCTGGCACGGTTCCAACCGGCCCAAAGCGTTCCAAAAGCGATAACGGCTGCTCCCAGCCAAACCAGATTTATTAGCGGTTTATGGCTGATTTCCACGGTAATTGCATCGGGCTTGGCCGCGGCCGCAAGGTTTCGCACTGCCACCCGGATCTTTCCTTCAGCCGTGTTCACGGCATAGAGAGCGAGTTCGTAGTCGCCAAAGGCTTTGGCCGGCAAGGGCTTAAACTGGCCATTGACGTAAGCGAGTTCGGGTTTTACTTCTTCGGTACGGCCTTCCTTTGCTACTTCCAGCAGGGCATAAACCCGCATTGTTTGCGCGTCATGGCCGGTCATGCCGAAACGGCTGAATTTTATCGTTAGCCCTTCTTCGCTTTTCTCTTCCCCTTTGGCGAGGGTAATTTCCTTGCCGTCAACACGTTCGTCTTTCATTACTGGCGCAAAATACAAATCGGCGCCCAATTCCCGGTGAATGCCAGGTTCCCGGACGGCAGGCCTGCCTTCCCAGTTTAATTTGGTCAATACCCGCACCATGTCCTGAGTTTCAAGCTGAAAGCTTTGAAAAAAGCCTTTTCCGTCAGCGGCAGGCTCAATCCCGGCATAGGTAATTTTCTTGCCAAAAACAGAATGGGTTTGTCCCGGCGCAAAGTCTAATACTTCTGTCCGGCTATGCGTGGAAGAAGCAATAATCCCGATAATCATCACGGCAACCCCGGCGTGAGTAATAGCACCGGCCCAGGTCAACCCTCTTCTGTTGCCGCCAAGATTGATTAAAAGGGCGGTGAGGGCTAGACTCAGCACAGTCATAATAATAACGTCGCGGATTCCGAACCATATGCTAAGTAGTAGTCCGGCAAGACCAATCGCTAGAAGCCACCAATATTTTTTTAAAAGACTGGTGCGGTTTTCCCCCCAGGCTACTAAAGGAGCAATCGTCAAAAACAGGAGAAGCAGAGCGGCGAGCGGCAGCGACGAGGTGTTGTAGAAAGCGGCGCTGACGTTCTGCGGGTTGCCGAGCAGCATTGTGATGAGCGGCGTCGACATGCCGACAAGCACCAGCGCGGCGAGGGCGGCGAGGGTTAACGCTCCGGCGGCCATCATAAACTCGCGGCTTTTTACCGCCGGGTAAATATCGCCCGCGGGCAGGCCAGGCCAGCGAATGATCAGGAGCACCAGCGCGGCGGCGGTTACGAGCATGACCATCCCGGCAAGGAGGCCGCCGACCCCCTCGTCAGTAAAAGAGTGGGTGGAAAAATCGCTTAAGATGCCGCTGCGCGTCAAAAAGGTGCCGTAGAGAACAAGAACAAAGGTGAAAACCGACGCCAGGCAAGACGGTTTGACTGCTGCCGGCCGGACTTTGGCGATTAACAGGAAATGGACAAGCGCGCCAGCGGTCAGCCACGGAACCAGGGATGAGTTTTCAACCGGGTCCCATGCCCAGTATCCGCCCCAGCCCAATACCTTATAAGCCCAAAAACCGCCGATAAAGATCCCCGCTCCTAAAACCGACCAGGCAAACAATGTCCAGGGCAGGGCCTGCTCAATCCAGCGCCGGTGTTCATTGGCTAACAGTCCCCCCATGGCATAGGCGAAGGGAATAGTAAGCCCGGCATATCCCAAGAAAATTAGCGGCGGGTGAATCGCCATCCACGGGTCCTGCAACAGGGGGTTTAGACCTGCGCCGTCGGCTCTTGGTTCGACCAGCATCATGAAAGGGTTCTTGGCAAGCAAAATGGTCAGCAACACCAGCTGGACAAGGCCGTATGCGGCCATCGTCCCCGCCGCAACTGCTTGCTGCCGGGACAGAATTATACCGAACAGCGCGTGGAATACCAGCCACAACAGGAATGAACCTTCCTGTCCCGCCCAGAAGGCGGATATTTTATAAGCAAGAGGGAGGTCTTTGGCCGAATAGCTAAAAACGTACGCATACTGGAACTGGTTGGACAAAATCAGGATCAGCAGGTAAATCGCCGCTATGCCGATAAAAACTGCCGAGACGAGATAATAAAGCGCGCAGTTGCCACGCGGTCCGACTTTGCCCGTGGGCCTGTTAACCTGGGCAAAGTGCGCGTTAAAGTAGGAGAAAACGGAGATGCCTGTTGCAATTAAGGCAAGGAATAAGGCGGCAAAGCCAACCATTATTTTTTCACGCTCCCTTGGTATTTGGAAGGACATTTTACGAGCAGTTTCTCCGCCTGAAATTGTCCGTCGCTGTATTTTCCCACGGCAACGATGCTGCTTGCCTGCTCGAGGCCGTCAGGCTTAACCCCGTTGTAAGTAACTATTGCTTCTTCACCGGCTTCATCGCGTAGGACAAATTGAACTTTTCTTCCGTCTGTGGACACCGCAATTTTGTCATTTACAAGCACGCCCCGGACTTGTACGCTGCCTTTAGCGGCCTTGGCCTGGGCAAAAGTTACATAAGGGGTAAGCGAGTTGCTAAAAGTAATGGCGCTATAGGCAATAAAAATAACTATAGCCGCGATCCCAAGCAAGTGACGCCGTTTCATACCGCTACTCAGCTCCTTTCATGCCTAATCTTTGCATTATCTTGTGGTCCTTTTGCCTGATGCTGTAAGCCAGCAGCCGCCAAAAAATCCCGGTGCAGGCGATGGCAGCGGCCAGAAGAACATAGAGCATGACGGAATCCATGTGGATCTTACCGGCACTGTTAATCACTGGTTCCGGATGAAGCGAAAAGTAGTAGCGGGGAATGATGAAAACGAGAAACGGTACTGTTAGCGAGGAAAACAGCGCGTATACCGAGGAAATTTTCGCCCGCTGCTCTTCGTCTTCGATAGTCGAGCGAAGCACAAGGTAGGCGCCGTAAATTAACAGGAGGACAAAAATCGTTGTTTGCCGTGGATCCCAGTTCCAATAAGCGCCCCAGGTGAGTTTGGCAAAAACCGCCCCGCTTATTGTGGCCAGCAGGCAGAAGACAAGGCCGAGAACGGCTGAGGCTGAGCTTTTCCGGTCAAAAGCGATGTCGCGTGTCCGGAGATATTGGACTGCCCACCACGCGGCAAGCAAAAAGGCAAGTACCGAAACCCAGGCCATAGGGATATGGAAAAAAGCGATGCGTACAAGATTGCCAAGCCCTTCGGCCGGAGGGACGATGAAGAAGACGGCTAAGACAACGCCAGTGGTCCAAATTGCCAATACATACGTCCACATATGTATCCTCCTCTAATCGTTCCATAGATAATCAAACAATATGGATGCGGCAATAATGACGGTCGCGTCATATCCGGCCATAAAAACAAGCTGGTTCCAGACAGGCAAAGCACCGGAAAAAACTTTTTCCGTCGTTTGAATGGCCGTCAAAAATTGTGGAAGCAGGAGCGGAAAGGAGAGTACGGTAAACAGGGATCCTTTCCCCTCGGTATGGGCCACCATCGCTGCCGTCAATGTAGCGACAGCAGCGATGCCAATATCGCCCAGGAGCAGGATGCCGCACAGGCTTTGCCAGCTGAAGGCTTCGACATTGAAAAAAATGATAAACAAGGGGGCAATCAGCAGCGTTAAACCAGTTAAGAGAATAATGTTAAAAATAAGTTTGCCAAATAAGACGGCCTGAGGCTTGGCAAACATTCGCAGCGTGAACAGAGTTCCTGCCTCTTGCTCCTGAACAAAAACCCGGCACAGACCGGCCATGGCCGAAAAAAATATTATCACCCAAAGCAGGGCGGCAAGTAGCGTCGGCGATAGCCCGATGCCGCCTACAGTCATGCTAATGCTGGCGAGGGTAACAAGCGCAAACATGCTCAATACGCCGGCGGCGTAACGGGAGCGAAACTCACTGACCGCGTCCTTGGCAATAATCGCAGCTACCGATCTAACCCAAGCTGATGGCTGCTTCTGCATGCCGCACCTCCATGGCTTCGTTGGTCGCAACAATAAGCGTTTTCTCCTGCGCTAGCGCTGTATGGATTAGTTCGTCAACCAAGGCCTTGCCATCGCTGTCAAGATTGGACGATGGTTCGTCGAGTAGCCAAAGACCGGGGTTTACCGCCAGCAGCAGGGCAAACTTCAGCCGTTGCTTCATCCCTGTTGAATAAGTCCCGACCAGCTTATCCCCATGACTAGCCAAACCTACCATACCGCATAATCGCCGGGCTTGGGCCTCACCGCAGGCTGCGCCGCGCGCCCCTGCCAAAAATTTAATGTTTTCACACCCTGTCAGGTTATTGTATAGAATGATTTCCGGCGATACCATCCCGATATGCTGCAGACGTTCGCCTTTTCCCAGCACCTGTCCACCCGCGGTTATCTGTACGGCGCCGGTGGTAGGGCGCATTATTCCGGCAATAATTTTCAGCAAGGTAGATTTACCGGAGCCGTTTTTGCCGGTAATGGCCAAGCACTGGCCGGGCCGGACCGCCTGGGTGATCCCGGTAAAAAGTTCCTTGTCCTTAAAACGTTTCCCCACATTAATCAGCTCTACATTCACCCTTACGTTCATTGCCATGCTCCTTCTAATTGTTTATCTGGTAAAATTCGCCAGGAATTTGCTGGAGCCCTGTAAGCCGCAATTTTGTAATACTTTCTTAATAATTCATTAATACTTCCCTTGTTGCACGCTCGCTGTGGCAGTTTTATACTTAGAGCCGTAAACGAGAGGAGGGCGAGTTGATGGCAATCGCAAGCATGATTGTACAGCCGGCTAACGATGCGGTGGACAGGGTGATAGCAGAACTGACCGATATTTCCGGCGTCACGGTCCATACTACCACCCCGAACAACCAGATCATTGTTGTTGTTGAAGCGCCGAATCTGGATGACGTGAACTTTCTTGCCAAGACCATGGAGTCAATTCCCGGAGTTGCCGGAGTTTTCCCAACCTGTGTTTATGCAGAGGATGACTAGGCTTTTTCAATTCTTACGGCGCAAATCTTATATTCAGGCTGTTTGGAAGTATCGTCGAAAGCATCAATAGTTACAAAATTGATCATCCGCGATATTTCCGTATCGTGGAAAGGAACCCAGACCATTCCGGGCCGCGGTTGACCGCGGCCGTTTATTTTGGCCTTCAGCCGGCACTGACCGCGGCGGGAGACGACTTTAACATAGTCACCGTCCTTTATGCCAAGTTTTTCAGCATCGGCAGCATTGATTTCAACATACATTTCCGGCATGGCCCGCTTAATTTCCGGTACATTCATCGTCATTGTCGTTGTATGCCAATGCTCTAAAATCCGCCCGGTGGACAAGAAGAACGGGTATTCGCTGTCAGGCATTTCCTGCGGATTGGCGTGCGGCCTGGCAAAGATGACAGCCCGGCCATCAGGTTTACCGTAGAATTTTATGCCTTCTTCCTTCTTAACGAACGGATCCCATGGCGCGGCATAGCGAATATAGGTATCGGGCCCGTTCGGATCCGGCACAGGCCAGGTCAGGCCATGCTCTTTTCGCAGCCGTGCGTACGGTGGCAGGTCCATCTTGGTTCCGATGGTCAGTTTCCGGTATTCTTCCCAGATTTCCTCATTATCCTTGTAGGCGAAAAGATTGCCGAAACCTAGCCGTTTGGCCACTTCCATCAGGTGCCACACGTCAGGTTTGGCTTCGCCTGGGGGCTCAACGGCTTTGGCAATATGCTGGGTTCGTCTTTCGCCGTTGCCGTAAATGCCTTCTTTCTCCATCCAAAGAGCGGAGGGAAGGACAACGTCGGCCAGTTCACTTGTCCGTGTGGGATGGTAAGCCTCGGAAACCACGAGGAACGTTTTTTCCATTCCTTTGCGGTAAAGTTCAAGGTTGGGAATGGACTGACCGGGATTGGTGCAGATAACCCAAAGCACCTTGAGTTTGCCGTCAGCAGCAGCTCGGAAAAGCTCGATCGTATGATACCCCGGTTTAGGGCTCATTTTTGCGGGGTCTACCCCCCAAACTTTGGCGACTTCTTCCCTGTGCTGAGGGTTGGTTACCACCCGGTGGGCAGGAAGCAAGTGCGACAAGGCGCCAACTTCGCGAATACTGCCACAGGCGCTTGGCTGACCAGTGAGTGAAAAGGGCGTATTGCCGGGCTTGCATATTTTTCCTGTAAGCAGGTGGAGGTTATGCACAAGGTTATTGGCCCAAGTGCCCCGGATTCGCTGGTTTAGCCCCATTGTCCAGAGCGACATTGTATTTTTGCCTTTGGCGCCAAAAAGGCGTGCCACTGTCCTGATTTGGTCGGCGGCAAGCCCGGTGATTTCGGCCACTTTTTCGGGCGAATAATCGGCGAGAAAGGCCTTGTATTCTTCAAAAGTAATCTTCTTCTCACCTTGCATGAAGTTGGTGTGTTTGGCTACAAAATCTTTATCGATAAGATCTTCCTCAATCAGCACATAGGCCATACTGTTTAACAGCGCTAAGTCAGTCCCCGGAATAAACTGGAGCAGGATGTCGGCAATGTCGGCAGTGCGGGTGCGGCGCGGGTCGGCGACAATCACTTTTACGTTCGGGTCGCTGTTCTTCCGGTCCACAATCCGGGAGTAAATAATGGGGTGGGCTTCGGCCATGTTAGAACCAATAATGAAAAATACATCCGCTTTTTCGATATCTGCGTATGTACCCATAGGTTCATCCTTGCCGAAAGTGCTTACGTAACCTGCAACTGCGCTGGCCATGCAGGTTCGGGGATTGCCGTCAATGTTGTTGGTGCCGATGCAGCCTTTGAAAAGCTTATTGGCTATATACGCTTCCTCGGCCGTATTTTGTCCGGACCCGTAATAGCCGACCGAATCCGGCCCATACTGAGCAATTGCCTCTTTAAATTTGGCGGCGACCAAATCAAGCGCCTCGTCCCAGCTGGCGCGGACAAACTGGCCGTTCTTTTTAATTAGAGGATGAAGCAGGCGGTCTTTTGCATCCATGATTTTTGGCAGCAGAATGCCTTTTACACACAACTTCCCTTTATTTACGGCACAGTCAGGATCCCCTTTAACCGCTACAATTTTTCCTTTGTTTACACCTGCCAGGACGCCGCAGCCAGTACCGCAATAGCGGCAAACGCCTTTCACCCATTTTTCTACATCTTGCTGGGACGTGGGGCCCTGCATTCTTGTGCCGCCGGATTCTAAAGAACAGCCAGAACTCGCAACTGCCGTGGCGACGGCGAGCGATTTCAAGAACTCCCGGCGTGAAAACTTCATCTTTTTCCCTCCTGGAAAAATCTATTCTATTTTCTCATTTGGTCGAGATGGCAATTCGCGCAATTGTCACGATTCAATCCGACGTTATTGATTTTAGCGTTATGTACTATTCCGGTATGGCAGGAGATACAGGTCATGCCGTTATCAAAATGCTTTTTGGTATGCGGGTCTTTGGCTGCCAGGGCCCGCTCGACGTTGGTTTTAACCTTGTCCTGATGGCAGCTGAAACAGTTGATGTCCCGTTCATCGGCTTTAATGTCCATGGTAGCGCTGGTTATGTGCAGCCAAACTTCTTTTAAGCCCTTGGCCTTGGCTTTCACTACCCCCATGGCCCCGGGTTCAGAATGGCAGTCGAAACAAGCTACATTCTTGTGGGATGAAGTTTGCCAGGTCTGATGCATAGGCGTCATTTCATGGCAGGATGCGCAGAATTCGGAACGCGACGTATAACCGACCGACCAGGCGGTAAAGATGAGGAAAAAAACGACTGCGCAGCCTAAAATGACGAGATGTTGACCTGTCAGCTTTTCTTTACCTGCTATCGCTCGTAAAAGATTCATCCTTAATCGCACCTCCTTTCTGTCTGGCGAACCAACAATAATTTATAGCATCGTTCGGGCAAACGCCGATGCAGTCGCCGCAGTTGGTACAGTTCATGATGTCAAGCGGTTTTGCACTGCCGACATCGACCCCCATGCTGCAGGTTGAGTAACAGGCTCCGCAGTTGTTGCACTTTGCATCGTCCATTTTTAACCGGAGAATTCTAAACCGGCTGAGGATTCCGTACAACGCGCCAACCGGGCAGGCTTTTTTGCACCAGGTCTTTTGGGCATACACCAGCTCCAAGGCGACAAGCAAAATCGGCACGATTATTTCCAGGCCCGTCCCCAAAACCAAGGCTCTGCTTAAAATGCCAATCGGCGACATCATGGTAAAAACCGGCAGACTTACCGCTCCTGCTAACAGAACAAATCCTCCCAGCAGTAAGTACGGTTGCCAACCGTTTTCCAACTTGCGAGCCGGCTTTCTGATTGCGGCCGCCAGTTCAAAGACAGTATTTAGCGGACAAATCCAGCTGCAAAATATCCGTCCGAGAACAATCGCCACGGCAACCAGCGGGAGGACCGACCAGAAAAGCGGCCAGATAAACTCGCGGCTCGCCAGCATAACTTCCAGCGCGGCGAGCGGATCGGTGAAAGCAACGCCGAAAAAGCGGGAAGAAAGATAAGTGCCCAACCATATGGGATTTCCCGGCCACCATAGCGGCAGGGTCAATATCCCCACGGCGGAAAATTGGATGAGCTTTCGCAATATTTTAATGTCTAAACGCAAGGGCTACCGCCTCGCTTTCACCGTGACCGCCGGCGGATTTACGATGCAGACATGCTCGCAAATCCCGCAGCCAACGCATACAGCGTGGTCAATGACCGGGCGTTTGTGCTCTTCCAGCCTGATAGCTCGGTTATAAAAGGGGCAGCTTGTGTAGCACACCTTGCATTCATCGCCCTGCCACGCCAGGCAGGTATCCTTATTTATTTCCGCAAGTCCCATCCGCACTTGCTCTTTCGGTAGCTCTTTTAGAGCCCCGCTGGTACACACCTTTACGCAGTCCATGCATAAATCGCAGGCTGCCCGTCTTGGTTCGATATATGGCGTGCCGATGGCCAGGCCTTTTTCTCCCCGCCCGATAATAATTGCCCCCTGAGGGCAAACCTGAGCGCATTTACCGCATCTGAGGCAAGTCGCCAGAAATAGTAATTCATCAACCGCGCCGGGAGGCCGTATGAGAGCAGGTTTCGACTTAGCATTTGTAAAACCGCCCAGAAGCAGTGACAGAACTCCTCCGAAAAACAAGGCCGCTTTTGCCCCCCTTTCCACCGGGCATTGCCTCCCCATAGATGGACTTTATAACTATTTTTAATAGTACATAAGTAAAATTAAATAGCCCTTACAAAAAACTTACAAATTTATTAATTTTTCCGACAAAGACTTAAAAAGAAAAACGGCGCACTCTAAGCGCCGTTACAATTAAACCGATAACCAACCCCCCAGACGGTTTGTATGTACTGGGGCTGGGACGGATCAGGCTCAATTTTTTCCCGCAGACGCCGGATATGCACCGTCACGGTATTCTCATCGCCGGGATAATCGCTGTGCCAAACTTTGTGCAAAAGTTGCATCCGCGTAAATACTTGCTGCGGGTTGCTTGCCAAAAGAAGCAGTAAGTCAAACTCCTTGTTGGTGAGATTAATCTGATTATCGCCGACTGTCACGGTCCGCGTCCTAGGATTAACCTTTACGTTTCCGCATACTATGACCTGTTCGTCCTGTTTCGGCTGTCTGCCCTTAACCCTTCGCAGCACCGCTTTGACCCGCAGTACCAATTCGGTGGGGCTAAAGGGCTTGGCGACATAATCGTCCACACCCATGCTCAGACCGGCTATCCGGTCGAGTTCATCACCTTTCGCCGACAGAATGATTATTGGCAGCTCGCGCTCTTCCGCGGTTAGCGCCTTACAGACATCGAGTCCGTTCATCTTCGGCAGCATCAGGTCCAGTATCACAAGGTCAGGACGGTCAAGCCTTACTGCTTTTATCGCCTCTTCCCCGTTGGTAGCGGTAGCTACTTGAAATCCCTCTTTTTCAAGACAGTGGCGGACGATTTTTAAGATTTTTGGATCATCGTCAACGGCTAAAATTTTGACCAATACGACTAACCCCCTTTAGCCGTTAGCGGCAGGGTAAAGCCAAAGACCGTCCCTCCGCCGACGTTGTCTTCTACCCATATTTTGCCGCCGTGCAGTTCAACGAGATTTTTCGCAATGGCCAGCCCCAGGCCGCTGCCGGCATATTCTCGCTGCGCTGCTCCGTCCACCTGGCGGAACTTTTCAAAAATAAGTTTGCGGTCGGATGCATTGATGCCAATTCCTGTATCTTTGACCAGAATCTTAAGTTGCGGATTTTCGCTTGTATTCGCCGTTACTTCAATAATTACGGAAATCTTCCCTCCCGCAGGGGTAAATTTTATCGCGTTGCTGACCAAATTTCTGAGAATATGGCTTACTTTTTCGTAGTCAGCCATTATGACGGGGACATCCGGAGCAATCTTGGCGGTAAAATCAAGCTTCTTTTTGGCAATTAAGGATGATGTGATTCTGCTGATGTTTGCTACTATATCCCGTATATCAACCGGCTGGCGGTTTAGCCGGATCAGACCGGCTTCAATTTTCGACATATCCAGGATATCGTTGATTTGACCCAAGAGCTGGTGCGCGCTCTCAAAAATATCTTCAAGGTATTCCCGCTGTACGTCGCTTAATGTCTGCCCTTCGGCCAGCAGAATCTCCGTAAAGGCGATAATGGCCGTGAGCGGAGTCCGCAGTTCATGACTCATTACGGCCAGAAATTCGGATTTTAAGCGATCCGCTTCACTGAGCCGGGCATTCATTGCCATTAATTCTTCGCCTTGTTTAATGAGCTTTTGGTTTGCGTCGTACAGCATCCGGGTTCGCTCCGCTACTTTTTCCTCAAGGCTGCTGTAGAGCTGTTGCAGCTTAGTAGCCATGGAGTTGAACTCTACTGCAAGGCGGCGCATTTCATCGTATGTGCTGACTTCATTGATGCTGGCATCCCACTTGCCCTGTCCCAACGCTACTACCTTTTCCGTCAATACTTTTATCGGGTTGACAACGATATGCTCCATCATGATATATATCCCGCCGATACTAGCAAAAACCATTAACAGGATAAAAGACACCTGGGTAATAATGTTGGCTTTGATATTCTCTTCAAAGGCCGTCATAGGGAAGACGATGCTGATGGCTCCGGCAAAATCGCCGGCGGAATAGCCTTCTTTCGGAAACCCGGCAATATCCGTAGCGCCGGCCGGCTTGCCGTGACAGGGCAGGCATGAATCATCGCAGTAAAGCGGAACCATATAGCGAAAAACCCGGGTACCTGCTATTTGGTCATAGCCCCATAACTCTTTGAGGCTGCGGTCAGCGGCAAGTTTTTTCAGCATTTCGACTTCAAAGTTATCCGGCGCGTTGCCGGGATCGCGCGTTTTTAGCCGCGTCTGTTTGAATTTATAACCCGAATACTGGTTGAATATATCGCCAATTCCCTTGCCGACGGCGGCGGGATTCAAGTGCTTGAACTCATAATTTCCCTGCGAATCGCGGTTTATAACGTCCTGTTTGCTGGCGATAAAGGCACGGGTAGCAATCAACTGCTGGGCGATTACCATCGCTTTTTCTTTCATTTCGGCTTCCGCCTGACGCCGGTACTGGGTAAGGATCCACAGTAGGTTAATAGCCATCATGACTGTCATGATGACAGCGATCCCCATCATAAATTTTGTAGTCAGGTTATTTTTCAGGAAGCGCATGGGGCCCAACCTCAAACAAAATATTTTAAATATTATTTCGAGTTTACGCGGATGAACCCTTCTTAATTGCTTATCCACTGCACTATCGTACGTTCTGGATTTTGGGAATGAATACCGATTAATACGTTTGCTTCAGAATGAAAATTGTCTAATAAAAAAAGCCCGGCTTGCCATGCCGGGCTACTATATAGTTAGGCCTCTGCAATAAGAGAAGCATAACTATGATATTATTAAAAGTTTGAGATTACTAAGACTTCTAAGAAACGGTAATATCGAGGCGCTATAGAATGTTTAAAGAAGACATAACCGAAGCTTTTCGGCTTTTTTAATGCCAGAATATGGTCTAATATTTCCCTGGCAGCTTTTGCGTTTATTAGCTTTGGAGATTATCATCCTTCTGGGTAGTGTCGGTCCGGCTGGTTATGGTCCGCAGTTTGTCGGCAGCCGCGGTGATGGCGGTGGTAAAACGAAGTTGATTTAAGCGTTCGATGATGACAAACAGGACAGGAACGAGAAAGATGCCGAGCAGGGTGGCTACCGACATGCCGCCAACGACGGCCGTGCCCATGGCGTTTCTGGCTTTGGCGCCGGCGCCGCTGGCTAAGGCCAGGGGCAGGCAGCCGATAATAAAGGCCAGGGAGGTCATGAGGATGGGGCGCAGGCGGATGCGGGCGGCCTCGATCGCCGCCTTGACCGGGTCCATGCCTTTATCGGTGCGCAGTTTGGCGAACTCGACGATCAGGATGGCGTTTTTGGCGGCCAGACCGACCAGCATGATAAGCCCGATCTGCATGTAGATGTTGTTTTCCAGGTGGCGCAGGTACTGGAACAGGAAGGCCCCGAATATTCCGGTCGGCACGCTCAGCAGCACGGACAGGGGAAGGCGCCAGCTTTCATAGAGCGCGGCCAGGCACAAGAAGACGAAGATCACCGACAGGCTGAACAAAAGCGGGGCTTTGCTGCCGGAGATTTTTTCCTCGCGGCTCTGGCCGGCCCATTCGTAGCTGAAGGTGGCGGGCAGTACCTGGCGGGCTACTTCTTCCAGGGCGGTTATGGCCTGGCCCGAGCTGTAGCCGGGCGCCGGGCTGCCGTTAATCTGGATGGCCCGGAAACCGTTGAAGCGTTTGAGCATGGACGGCGCGCTGGCGGGCTCGGCTTTCACCAGGGTGCTCAGGGGCACCATTGTGCCATTTGAGCTGCGGAGATAGAAAAAGTTGGTGGCGTCAATATCGCCGCGAAACTGGGGTTCGGCCTGGACGATGACTTTGTAGGTGCGGCCAAACTGGTTGAAGTCATTGACTTGTAGTCCGCCCAGGAAAGTTTGGAGGGCGGTGTAGATGTCGCTAAGCGCAACCCCTAATTTTTCCGCTTTTTCCCGGTCAACCGATAGGCGGTAGCCTGGCGTATCTGCCCGGAAAGTGGTATAAATCATGCCGATTTCCGGCCGCTGACGGGCGGCGGCGAGAAAGTTTTTAGCCACCCGGTCCATTTCTTCCAGCGAGCCGCCAGCGCGGTCTTCCAGCATCAGCGTGAAGCCGCCGACCATGCCCAGGCCGGGCAGAGCGGGCGGGTTGAAGGCCAGCACGGTGGCTTCCGGGATACTGCTACCCAGGGCAAATGCCTGCCGGACTTTTTGATCTACGGCCAGTTCCGGCCGGGTGCGTTCGTCCCAGGGGGCCAAGCGGGTAAAGATTACCGCTGAGTTGGGCTTGATGCCGCCACCCAGGAGGTCAAAGCCGCTGACTGCCATTGTCTCGATCACGCCAGGCTGCGAGCGGATTGTTTCCGCTACCCGGCTTGTTACCTCTTTGGTACGGTTTAAACTGGAGGCTTCCGGCAGCGACAAGGAAACGATGAAGAAGCCCTGGTCTTCGTTCGGGACAAAGGAGGTCGGGACTACCCGGTAGAGGGCGCCGGTTAGGATGACCAGCACGACTAAGAGGGTGACCGCCAGCTTAGTGCGGCGGATAGCGCGGTCCACGTTATTGGTGTAGCGGTCCAGCATATTTTCAAACCAGGTGTTGAAGCGGGCAAAGAATTTGCCGCTCCAGCTTACCGGCGCCGCCGGGTCGTACGGTTTGAGCAAGAGCGCGCAGAGCGCCGGAGTGAGCGATAAGGCGACGATAGCCGATAAGGCCATGGAGACGGCGATGGTCAAGGCGAACTGCTTGTACAGCACGCCGACCGTGCCACCGAAAAAGGCGACCGGGATGAACACCGCGGCCAGCACGAAGGCAATGGCAATTACCGGGCCGGAGACCTCGCTCATTGCCCGCCGGGTGGCGTCGACCGGGCTTAACCCCGAGTAGCGCATATGGTGTTCTACCGCTTCGATGACGACAATGGCGTCGTCGACGACCAGGCCGATGGCCAGCACCATGGCGAACAGCGTCAAGGTGTTGATGGAAAATCCCAAGACCAAAAAGGCGCTGAAGGTGCCGATCAGGGACACCGGTACGGCCAGCATGGGAATAAGCGCCGCCCGCCAGCTCTGCAGGAAAACGAATACCACGACTAAAACCAGCAGTAGTGCTTCGGCGAAGGTTTTGGCCACTTCTTTCATCGACTCGCGGACATAGAGCGTATTGTCGACAACGATTTTGTACTCAAGGTCAGGGGGAAACCGTTTGGCGGCTTCTTCCAGGTATTTGCGGACGTTGCTGATGGTCTCCAGGGCGTTGGCGTCGCTGGTGAGCTGGACGGCAAACCCGGCCGCCGGCCGGCCGTTGGCCTGACCATCAAAGTTGTAGTTGTTGCTGCCCAGTTCAACCCGGGCGATGTCGCCAAGCCGGACAAGCGAGCCGTCACTTTGGGCGCGGATAATGATTTTTTCAAATTCTTCCTTGGTGGTCAGGCGCCCTTGGGCGCGGACGGTGTACTGAAATTCCTGGCCGGGCGGAGCCGGTTGCTGGCCGATCGTGCCGGCTGCCGCCTGGATGTTTTGTTTGGCGATGGCTTGGGTGACGTCGTTTACCGTTATACCCAGACGGGCCATTTTGTCCGGCTGCAGCCAGATCCGCATGCCGTAGTCGGCGCCGAACTCCATGACGTCACCGACACCCTTGATGCGTTTGATGTCTTCGACCAGGTAGATGCTGCCGTAGTTTTTCATGAACGTGCTGTCATAGGTGTTGTTCGGTGACCAGAGGGCGAAGATCAGCGAGCGGTCCTGGACGGTCTTACGGGTAGTCAGTCCGGCTTGCTGCACGGTTTCAGGGAGCAAGGCGTTGCTCTGGGCTACCCGGTTTTGGGTCTGGACGGCGGCGATATCGGCATTTTTGCCCAGTTCAAACTGGACAACCAACGAGTAGGTGCCGGCATCGGTGCTGGTGGACTCCATGGACACCATGTCCTCGACGCCGTTGACCTGTTGCTCGATGATTTGGGCGACGGTCTGGTCTACCACTTCGGCGTTGGCGCCCCGGTAGGTGGTGCTTACGCTGACCTGGGGCGGCGTTATCTGCGGGTACTGGGCAACCGGCAGATTGAAGGCGGAAAGCAGGCCGCCCAGGGTGATGATAACGGAAATTACGATGGCAAAAATAGGTCGGTTGATAAAAAAGTTGGCCATAACATCACCTTTATTGTTTAGTCCGAGCCAAAAATTCGGCCGGGTCGACCGGTATGACTTTCAGCGGTGTACCGGCCTGGACTTTGAAACCGCCTTCGACCACGACGCGGTCAGCGGCGCTCAGCCCTTCTTCCACCAGCCACAGGTTGCCGACCCGAGGCCCCATTTTGACCGGCCTGAGTTCGGCCTTGTCACCGGCGGCTACCACGGTAACGAAAGTTTTGCCCAAAATTTCCTGGACGGCCCGCTGGGGGATCAGGAGGGCCCCCTGCCGCATCTCACCCGGTACTACCACCCGGGCAAACATACCGGGTACCAGCAGGCGCTGCGGGTTGGGAAAAGAAGCTTTAAGGGTGAGCGTACCGGTGTTCTGGGCAAGACCTCGGTCAATCTGCTCTACCTTGCCGGTAAACTGATAAGTTTGGCCATCGCTTAGCACTAGTTTCAGATTTTGACCCCAGCTGTCCGGCAGAGTGCTGCTCGTTTGTTTGGCGAGGCGCAGGTATTCATTTTCGCTCAGGCTAAACTGGACAAATACCGGGTCGGTAGAGGATATGGTAGCCAGGACGGTCTGGCCGGCCTGGACGAAGCTACCGACGCTCAGCTCGTTAACTTCAATCCGCCCGTCGAACGGGGCGACAATCAGGGTATCTTCCAGATCTACCTCGGCCTGGCGGACTTTGGCGCGGTTAGCCTCAACCAGAGCGATATTTTGTTGTTCCTGAGCCAGGATAGTATCCAGAGCCTGCTTGGAGATAGCGCCCTGAGCGGCCAGTTTTTCGTAGCGGATACGGTCCAGGCGGACATTGCTCAAGGCCGCTTCCGCCTGGGCCAGCTGCGCCCGGGCGTTCTGCAGGGCAGCCTCATACTGGCGGCGGTCGATGGTAAACAGCGGCTGGCCGGCCCGGACGGCATCGCCGCCATTTACCATTTTGGTCACAATGACGCCTGATACCCGGGAGCGGAGCTGGACCTCGTTTTTAGCCACCACTTGGCCAACAAATTCGTAGTTGACAGGGGTGTCTTGCTGGATTACCGGCATTACCTTGACCTCTACCGGTTGGGGTGCCGGACCGGCTGTCTGGCGGCTGCAGCCGGCGGCGCCGGCCAAGACAACGGCTGCCGCCAAGCACAGCCAGACAGCGATAAAACGGCGGTTTTTCAGCATTTACTTCATTCCTCCTTGTTTTGTCCAGTGGCCAGCCCGTTGACCAGTATATCGGCAACAGTGGTCAGGGCGTCGCGGAAGGTAAGGTTGTTCTGGACAAGAAACTGGTAATTAGCTAGTTCGTCGATAGTGCCAAAGAGCATTGCCCGGACGATGGCCAGGTTGACGGGGCGGAGCAGTCCGCAGGCGATGCCCTGCTGGAGGAGTTGTTCGGTGATCAGCCATCTGCTGTGGCGGAACTTTTCGATTTTTGTCCATTCGTTAGGCATATGGCGGCGGATGTCATCAATTATCCGGTCGTTCAGCGGGCCGATTGTTTTCGGGAAAGTGGCCAGCATGGCGCGGAGCTTTTCCGGCAGGCTTGTACTGCTACTTTGGATTTTTTCTTCCTGCTGTTTTTGGATGTCGGCGGCAATGGCTTCCAGGATGGCGCCGACCAGCGCCTCCTTGGAGGAAAAATAGGCATAAAGCGTACTTTTGCTGACGGCCAGGCGCCGGGCCAGGTCGCTCATGGTAAAGCGGATGCCGTGTTCTTGCATTGCTTCGACTGCCGCCTGCATGATACGGGTGCGCAATTTATCACCACCTCTCGATACGCTGAGTACCAATACGGTATTTACAGTACTAAGGATAGCGGCAGATTTTGGTATTGTCAACATTAACCAATAATAATGTTAGGGCAACTTCGCATGGAACCGAGAAGTAAACATTTTTGGTTAAAATTGTAAATATGCAGGAATGATTTAAACCTATTTACTGAGGAAGATATATTAGCATTACGATTGTGCCTGATTGGCCAGATGTGCCAAAGTTAATGAAAGATTGGCTTCAACAATTGCCCGAACAAAGAAAAAAGCTGCATCCAGTCGATTTTGCAGCACAAGTACATAAAGATTTTGTGTTTATCCATCCGTTTATCGACGGCAATGGCCGGGTGGCCAGACTATTAACCAACTTGGTTTTGCTTCAGGCTTTTTCTTGCTATCAGAAGTAAACGGTTTTGATAGGATTTTCCCACGGTCTGGCTTGGGCCAGCACATGATTAATCAATCCTTGAACGCTTTGCTTCATCACATTGTACACCGGCGCTTGGATATGGTTGCTAACCGCTACCTGTAGCCAGTGGGGGTCAACGTATGCCGGACGATAGCTAGCTGTGTCATAGCGGAATTCGGGATAAAAAGGGTTAACCGTAACCGCAAGCAGCGGCACTCTCCGGACCACACCGGTCAAGACGCCATGGGCTTCTAATTTTTCAATCCAGCCGTAATACGCGATGGGATTGGCAAAGGCCAGCAGTTTGATGGGATCAGAAAAGGCCACAAATAGCCGTGACGGTAGTTCGGCGCCACGGTCGGCCAAGTAGGCAAAGGCTCTTTCGCCGATAATCCCGGGTATATAAAGACAGGCCCCACCGTTCTTGGCCGCAGCTACTATCCGGTCAACGTCCTGTTCCGCTAATATCGAGGCTTCTTTCCAGTGAGCGAGGACATCACCCTGGTCACCGAAGAGCGTAATACCGGCAGGCCGGCGCTCAGCGATCAGCAGCGCAAGCGGAACGGCCGGCAAATTGGCAATACGCCAGATCCGTTCCGTTTCCTCAGCCAGGCGCGGAATATTCACTGTCCGCGCAGCCCCGGTAGCCAGAATAAATCCGTCCGTTTCGGCCAGCGGGGCAATACGATTGAGCGCTCCGTCAAATAAGGTAATGCCGGGACCCAAACTGCTCAGGACTGCTGCAATGGTTCTCACTTCCACGCTTTTGTTCGGTCCGGCCGTGACCGCCAGACCTTCCTTTTCCACCCGTCCCACCACGACCCGGCCCAGCGGAGTCCGGACCGGTGTTTGGGCCAATATGGAGAAAGTAGCCGTACTTGCGGCAAGGCATCGCTCGGCCGTAGCCACGATGTCGCCAGGTTCTACCCGCAGTTTGGGTTTTGGCAGACCAGTGACATTATCTATGTTTTCCCCGTCATAACCAATGCTGGTCAAGTAGAACGGTATCCCTTTGCGGCGTAGTTCTGTCATGATGGCGGCGGTTGTCGTGGTCTTGCCGGTATTTTTGGCCGTGCCGGCTATGCCGAGTTTCATCTCCAACAAACCGAACACCCGCTTCCCAATATCAATTCTTTTCTACTACTGTAATTTCCCAGTACCGTTCCACGTCGGTGATCAGGTTGTTAATATGTTCAATCATTGCTTGCCGAGCTTGATCGGCCTGGCGGGATTTGATTGCATTCTTGATTTTTTCGTGATCAATATAGACCAAACTGTGCACATGTTTGCGGATATATTCCAGCACGGGGGACAGATGGGTGTCTTGTCGGATCAAGGCAACCGCAGCTTCCAACACCCGGTTTTTGGCCATACGGGCAATCAGATTGTGAAAATCGACGTCTTGCTGGGCGGCCAAACCGCCGGCGTCAAGTGTTCGCCGCTGATCTGCCAAAATATTTTCCAGCTTCGCCAAATCCTCTGCCGTCGCGTGCTGGGCGGCAAGCGCCGCCAGCTCGCTTTCAATAGCCCGCCGGGCGACCAGGACTTCGAGCAGTTGTTCTTTGTCGTGACCGCGCAGTATTTGGGCGAATTCCTCTCCCCACTCCATGCTTTTCTTGCGGGCGGTGAGCACCGCCAGCCGCTTGGCGCCCGCTGCCGACAAAATCCTGCCCTGGAAGCCGGCTTTTTGTGTATAGTTAGCCATATCGAACTCCCTTAGCAGGCGGCCGACGGTGGCCTCGCTCAGTTTGTGCCCCCGTTCCCGCAAAGCGGCGCTTAACGCGCCGCTGCCGAGCGGTTGCACGGCATCACGCAATATTTCGAGCGCATCAGTTTCCAATCTATCCTTTTCGTTCAACACGGTGGCTCCTCCGTTTTTCTGTCTTAGCCTCGTACCAAGTGAAAGACGACTTTGTCGCCAGGATTTAGGTCTAGTTCGAGTCCAGTCTGGCGCTTTTCCGCTTTAATCACGATGTTCAAATGGTTGGGCATATGCGTTTCGTCAAAGCCGGCAATTTTTCCGATCTTTTTGCCGTTCACCGTCACTTCATCCCCCTCGACAAGAACGCCGCTCTGTTCCGCCGCAAAAAAACCAAGATAGGCAATGGAATTCACAGTGACGCCTGGGCGGGCGCCCATTTCGTCGGTCAGAATAAGCTCATGCACTTCGTCTTTTTTTATGCAGCGCGAAATCGGCGCAATCAGCGATAAGCCCCTATCATCCATTTGGCCGTCAAGTACGACGACAAGCGAACCACCAACATCACTTTTTTTCGCATAAGGATTGTTTTTGAGTTTGCCTGATTTATAGGGATCAACAACAGCCATACTGTCCCTCCTTCATTTATGCCGGGCCTGCAAAAGACAATACCGTGCTCCGGCTGGTTACAGGCTAGTGTAAAAAGCGGCGGAACTCCGCCGCTTTTTGAACTTTTACTCACTTTGCACCGTATCTTTTCCGGTCCGGCCCGGATAAGCACCATCTTCCCGGCTGCCTAGGCAGCCAGCATGTAAAGCAGTTACAAAATCGCCGGTCGCGATAACCGAGTCAAGCACTGCTTCGATGTTCGTTGTCAATTCGTCAGCCAATAGCTTCGCTTTATCAGTCGGCGTAATCGAGCCGTGACCGAAGAACCGGAAACACTCAGCAACGGCGCGAAGCGTGTCAATCTTGGCCGAAACGGTGATTGGCCCTCCTGAATAGGCCTCATCGGCCGAAGCGATGGATATGGCATCCACCCCGAGTGCCATGCCGAGTCCGGCGTGTAAGGCCGTCGTCATTGCCGACTGCACCCGATCTTCGGTATGGGTGAGGAAGCCGATGGGAGCGCCTGGCCAGATAGGGGCGTTAATAATCGACCGCAGCGTATATACTTTGGCCGCGTTGTAGTCAATATAGTTATCGTCCATTAGGCCGCGCAGCATTGCTTCCGGCGAATAGGCGAACAAAGGCTGCAGGATGGGCCGGGCGCCAAGCCGCACCGCCAGATCGGCAACGATCAGCATGCCGGCAAAGGCCTTATGGGCCGGGACACCGGCCAGTTCTTCATTGGTCACAATATCAAAGGGCAAATTGTATTGTTTTGCATAGACAATAGCGTGATATCCGTCAACTGTCATGCGGGCCGGATCTGTCCCTGCGCCGAGCGCACCATAGCATATATTGATTTTGGTCAGGTCAGCGCCCAGTTTGCCGGCCAGCACCACCGTCTCCGGCGTATTGAGCCCGCGATGGGCCCGAACCTGCCACAACAGGGAGCGATCGAGCGACGAATGGATACGGTTTAAGTTAGCCGGTGTAATGACAGTACCGTCTTCCTGGTGGGTTAAAAAGCCATCAAGAAACCCTTCTGTCCTAGCACCCCAAGAAGGGTCAAAATGAACCACGCCGTCTACTCCCCAGGCCTGGCTTGCCATTATGTGCCCAATATCCATGAACGGACAACCGGTCCCGTATTGGTTGAATACCAGCGGCTTCGGCCGGGCATGCTGCAGCTTTTTGACGGGCATACGCGCTTTGAGTTCTTCAAGAAAAGTCTCAAACTTGCGTACTTCCTCGACAGTAAAGCGGCGCGTTTTGGGATGCAATGCTCCCTGTTCATAATACTTGCGGGCGACACCGTCGCAATACTTTACATATTCCTGATAAAAAGGACTCATGTCCTCACGGGCCCGCCAACGTTCGACATCCCATAGTTCGTGACGCACCCTCGCCCGGCGTACGCCGTCAGTGGTTTTTCCTTTCACCCAATTTAGGATCATATCGGTAATAGTGGCTAGTTTGGCGGCTATGGCCGGATGATGATAGCGGTAATCATAACCTGCCGTTATATCGGTTTTATGCTTCTTAACCCGGCTAAGATCGGGCTTATATTCACGGTCTTCCACAAAGCAGACAACTTCTTCGACTTGAGTGCCAGGACCAAAACCGGCATCAAACCCCAGTTCTGCCGCCAGTTCAGGCCGAATGGCCATACCGCCGATGCCGATTTTGACATTGTCCCGGATGCCGGAAGCGTCGGCCAAATCCACAAAGCGGGCCAATAGTTCGGCCACGCCGTAGCCCAGCGTCCGGCTTATCAGCAAGACGTCGGCGTTATACGACAGTACCTGGGCGATGATTTCTTCCGGCGTCAGGTCAGGCGGCAGTAGCAAGGTATGATGCCCTGCCTCTGCCAGCCCTCTGGCTACCATTTTGAGGCCGATGTCATGTACCGGGTCAAGGGGCGCCAACAATACCCGTTTCATGTTTGCCATCCTTTCCCCAACAGCCATTGATACTTATCGGCCGGACGGTAAACGTAAGCCCGTCCGCGAACCCGCATCCCCGGCCCGTCCTGTTGCGCGAAGACGATGTCTACGTCTTTAAACCCCCATTGTTTTAGCAGAGCCAGCATGAACATGCGTCCCTCTTCTTCGCTGCTACAGACAAAAAACGTTTCGACATCGAGTGCGTCCATAATTTGACCTAACGGTTCGACGCTCATCGACAGCCCTCCTAGACAGACCGTTAGTGGAGAGCTTTACTAAATACGCCGGTCATGCCGGCTTTCGCCACCCGGTCCTTAATAGCCTTAACGTCAGTGGTA
Source organism: Sporolituus thermophilus DSM 23256 (assembly GCF_900102435.1). Lineage (NCBI taxonomy): Bacteria > Bacillati > Bacillota > Negativicutes > Selenomonadales > Sporomusaceae > Thermosinus > Thermosinus thermophilus. Next base: position 69,910 of record NZ_FNBU01000014.1, read on the forward strand.
TACAGTCTAAGCCGTTTCATCCGTTCGAAGTAAACAGAGCCTGAAAAGGTGTACTTTTTCATCATGCCTTCATTAGTCAACATGCTTTCCCGTACAAAAGCGATGGCATCGCCACAGGCAAGCTCAGTCGGCAGAACTAAAAGGTCAAGCCCCAAGGCGGTGCGGACCGCATTGTGACCGGCCAGCGTGCCGGTAATGATGGCCTCGGTATGACCGACCAAAAGCCCTGCTTTTTCCCCGCCGGCAAACACGTTCGCCAAACCTTCCACTTTCAAGGCGTTGTCGCGGGGCAGCATGCCGATGTAGCGCATCGAATTGCCAATGGAGCCAGCATACGGATCTTCGAAACGGGCATTTTCAAAGCCGGGAATCTGGCGCAACATGTCAAGCGGATAGTACGAACTCATCAATTTGGCATGGCCAGTGTCAAGCAAGACGATATTGTCGTTAAACTCCGGCAGCGCATATTGTTGACAGGCTTTTTGCGTCAATGTGGCAGCGCCCTTGCGCAGATTGGCGGGAATAGGAATGATGGCAACGCCGGTAGTATCGAGTTTTGCGACGATGTCTTTGGCTAACGAGTCTTTGTGCAGTTTGCAGGAACCGCTCATCGCCCCGAACGACCCGTCAGGTTTCTTGCCAATCTTTTCGGTGACACCGGCCTTGGCTGCAATCGACAGACGGGGCCCGAAAGTCGGGCAGCGGAATATACACATCACGCAGCCATTGCCGTATTTCATGCAGTTGCCTTGCGGACCAGCCGTACCTGAGGCATCGACGAACGCGTCACCCGCTGCCTTGATTTCCCGTTTGCTGAGGAAATCTTCAGCAATTACTTCGGTAATGGCGTCTCCGCTTTTGACGATATCTTTTACCCGTGTGTGGAGGTGAATGGTAACGCCTGCGGCAAGCAGCGCCTGCCGCACGGCCGGTTCGATTTTCGCTACATCGTAAAGTGTAGCATGCTTGTGTCCTGGAAACTCAATATTTCGGTGGCGAGCCATTTGGTCGGCAATTTGGAACAAATCGCCGCCGCCCATGGCAATGAGTTCTTCTGTCGCCGTAAATCGTCCGTTGTTGCGCATGATGCCGCCAACCAATCCTGTGCCCAGCAGCATATCGGTGCGTTCAAAAAGTTCAACCTCAGCGCCAGCTTTGCGTGCCGCCAGTGCGGCGGCCGAGCCGGCCCAGCCGCCGCCTACCACTACTACTTTTTTGGTCATGGCAAAGCCTCCTCTCTGGAAAGTGGAAATCGGAGAGTGGAAAGTAAGGGGAAGCCGTGGAGAACCTTGTGGTGCCAATTTATTGGCATGAATATCTCGGTGGTTGAATAATAGCCATCGCCAGAGGAATTAGTTATTCGGTAAGACCGGCGTACTTGCAGGTAATCTCGATAAGGCGGACCAGCGCGCGGACCGCATAGCGGGCGACGTCTTCGATGAGCTGGCCCTTGCTGTCGCAGGTGCCGAGGCCAGGGGAAATAAAAATATTACCGTCGTAAGCAACCGTTGGAATGACGCCCATCTGCGCGCAGCCGGTTTGGAAGATATTCGTGCCGGAATACATGTCTTCGATTGAGAAAATAGGAATGCCAAGTTCGCCGTGTTTCCAAGTGTTTTCGTAGTTAACTTCTACTGCCGTGGAATTATAGGATTTGCTGATCAGGATGCCTTGTTTGAGATGATCGGGTAAGTTGATTTTCGCAAATTCTTCGCGCACGATGCGCTCCAGGTCATCTACCGGTTTGGTGAGAACTTCCGGTTTATCGCGCAGCACTTTCAGCGCCTGAATTTGGGTCAGCAATGCTTCTTTGCCGGGATCAAAGGTGACATAGGCCGCTTTGCCGTAGGATGCGGTCGTGCCGTAGCGGTCGCCATGCATGCCAAGCGCGCGGCGAATGGGAACCATAATATCTTCTTTACCGATGATCAGACCACTGGTTGCCGCCCCGGTTGCTTTATCCATTGAATAGATGACGATATCGGCGCCAGTCTTGACCGGGCTGCAGCCTACAAACGGCAGGCCCCAGGCATTGTCAATGACATAGGGCAGGTCGAGTTCGCGGGCATACTGGCCCAGTTTTTTCTGCAGCAGCGGTGTGCCGTCAGCGTCTTTCTTTGCATACCCGTAACCGGGTGTATCGTAGCCAAGACTGGTAAACCCGGCCAGTTGGGACATGTGAATCTCGGCATGTTTGCGAATATTTTCCATAGAACCGTCCGGATCGACATCTGTCAGAAGCGGCACGGGATGGTATTTAATGCCATGTACGTCATACCGCGCGCCGGCCAGCGGGATTATAACGGTATCCAAGTTGTTTTGGCGCTTGCCATAAAAACCAAACTCACCGGCCGTCGAGCCGCGGTCTGCCAGGATGTCCTTATATTTGGGCGGGAAAGGCCGACCGTAGGAACCTTGGTGATGCAAATGCTTTTCATACAGGGCAATGTAACGGGAACGGTAGTTGTCGCCGCGGCCCATCATCGGCGGACTGAATAAAGTATCGAAAGTCACCCAGAGACCGGCTTCACAGGTCGAAGTCGGCGCGGCATCGTACTCGTCACCGTAAACGCTTTTGACCAGTTCGCGGATTTCATCCACCAGTTTGGCCAGCGGAATGACTTCCTTAGCACCCTGTTCGCTGGCTTCCATGATATCTTCGCGGAGTGGAGCCGGACAGCCGGAAATGGCGCCGGTCAGACCGAACTTGCCGCGCAGTTCTTTAGGAATGCCGATTTCATCGGCTGCCTTGCGCGCATCGGCATAAATGTTGGCAATATTCGCCTGCAGTTGGCGATACATTTGAAACTTATAAGTTGGTTTTGTCATTGTTGTTCCCTCCTGATTTACTTGTTTAGAAGCGCCGGTTGCCGGCGTGTTTTTGCGAAGTAATTGCCGTTGCCGGGTTTAATTGCTCATCTTTGATGAGCAATTTTGTTTATCATTTCGCCACCTACTGGAAAAATTATCATCCCTATTGTTATTTTTTCTTTGTCACCTTTGCCAAAATGTCACATATACTACAGCACCATATAAGGGAGGAGAAATTATGCAATTGATATTTGAGTGGGTTGCTCAGCATGCCATTGACGTGACTCCGGGCAGTTTCTTTGCTTCGGCAATACTGTCAGACGGCGCCGTGATGGAAGAATCCCGTGGACGGGATGATTTTCAACTCCACGGAGTGCTATTGCCGAGAAAGCGGGTGGCCGGATTCGGGCGGCAGGAAGTCTATCAGCTTGATACTCTGCCGGCCGGATTGTCAACCCTGGAAGCAGTTCCTTCGCAACCGCTCCAGGTACCTGATGACCTTGATCAACTTACCTTCGAAGTTAATACCAATATGTTTTATGATCAAGGGTTATTTAGCCACTATCTTAGTTTGCGGATATCCAAAGACAGCACCTACCAGGAAATCCCTCTTTCTTCGCCGGTAGTAGCCGTTGATTGGCCGTCCCGCGGCGTATACCGGGTAAAGGTAAAGCCTTTTTTGCGAGCAGCGTTATGGGGAGGCGAGCGCCCCCTCATAGCTCGCTTCAGTCCACGATGTGCTGAGCAATGGGAACAAATACTGTTACCTGAATTTGGATTTTAGTTGCTTATACCTGAACTTTTCGTTGCAGCCGGAGCCGGCTCTTGGGCCGTCAGCTCATCAAGTGATTTGCCAGCCGTTTCCCGGCCTAAGAAAATAATATTCAGCGCTACAACGGCGAGGACAATCGTGAACATCATAAAAACGGCATTGTACTGATTGGCACCGGTCATGATTGCCCCTACCACAATAGGCGCAAGAATGCCGCCCATACGGCCACAGGCTGCTGCCCAGCCCACACCGGTAGCACGGGCGTGAGTGGGATATTGTTCCGAAGAGTAGGTATGAGTAATGCCCCAGGCGCCAAGATTGGAGAAGGACATGAGGCAGCCCCATATTAAGATTTCCGCGGCGGTTTTGGCATTGCCGAACATATAGGCTGAAATGGTACAAAGAATCAACAGTCCGCTTATCGTTTGCTTACGGCCTATTTTGTCTACCAAATAGGCGGCGGTGAAATAACCAGGGATCTGAGCCAATGTCATGTACATAATAAATTCAAAGGAACGCAATAGCGTATGACCGCTTTTTACCAGCAGCGAAGGCAGCCAGGTAAAGATGCCGTAATACGAATAAACCATACCGAACCAGAGGATCCACAGACAAATAGTGCGCTGGATATACGGCGCGGACCATAAATCAGCAAAGCCGAACTTCTTGGTAACAACAGCCACCTTTTCTGTAGCCCGGGGCGCTTCGCCAACTGGAACTCCCAGTTCTTTTTCAATGCTGGCCACAAGCTGGTGGGCTTCTTCATAACGGCCCTTGCTTATGAGATACATAGGCGATTCAGGAAGAACTTTCCACAGGTAAATTACGAGTAGAGCCGGCGCTGCGCCAATAAAGAAAGCAAGTTGCCAGCCAAAATGAGGGATGACTACATAGGCCAGCACGGCTGACAAGAGCCAGCCAAAGGCCCATGAGCTGTTTTGCAAGACAAGCATTTTACCGCGGTGTTTTATGGGGGCAAACTCGCCCATCATGGCATTGGCAACCGGAGGTTGTCCGCCAACGCCGGCACCAACTAAAAAGCGAAATACTAATAAAGATTCATAGTTCCACGCTAATCCGCACAGGCCGGTACCAATACTGTACACTACCAGTGTTGCAATAAACAGTTTTTTTCGACCAATCCGGTCAGCAAGAGTACCTGACAGGATGGCTCCTACCGCCATGCCTACAAGGCCTGCGCTGCCGATATAGCCGATTTGGACAGGAGAAAGGTTCCATGAACTAATCATCTTCGCCAGAACGAACGCTATAAGGCCAGTGTCCAGTGCCTCAAAGGCAATGCCAGATCCCATAAGCACCAGGAGACGCCAGTGGAATTTACCTAATGGCAAACAGCCCAAACGGTCGGTAATTGTGGCCATAATGTTTTCCTCCCATGAGAGCCAACAAAAACATTAGCCCTCTATTTTTTTATGCAATTTTTTTACTTCCTTTCTGGCCTTTCAATAAATGAAAGGTCTTTTTTCATCACCCGTTGAAAAATCCGTTATGATTGAATGTTACGTTACGAGATTAGATTTCGGGCGGTGATGAACGTGCGTCATTGGCTGATCCAACTTCGCAAAAAAAGCGGACTGTCGCAGAAACAAGTCGCTATCCAGGCTTCCATTTCTCAAAATCATTATTGCAACATTGAAACTGGTTTTCGCAATCCAAGTATCGCTGTAGCCAAAAGAATTGCTAACGCTTTAAATTTTCATTGGACTGCGTTTTATGACATTAAAGACTAAGGCTAAGGTGTGTTAAGGTGTGTTTATGCTGCCATTTAGTACGCTAAATGGCGGAAATAAGCGCATCTTAAGATGAGCTTATCAGACCACGGCGTTTTCCATGGCGCCTTGAGCGCCCTGTAGGAGGTTGGTGGCTGGGACAAGACGATAACGTCATGTAGTTTTTAGCACGAATGGGAGAGTTGTTCAATATTGTCCCTTTGACAATATTAGTACAGTAATAGGCTTTAGCCGCTATTTTATGTTAGGTGCAGTGCTACGTGGACGGTTTTAATGCTGGATTTGAGTGCACACAAGTTTTGTGTGTATTGAAACCCAGTATTAATCATGCCTAATTTCAGCAGAAAGGTTGGGATATTATGCTGACTGAAAGCATCATTGACAGCGAATGGGGTAACAGAGAACCAATTCAAGCTTTAAAGGATTACGGTGTGGGTATTGACACTCATTCTAAATTTATAGCCGTATGCGTTTTAGTAAAAGAAGGTTATAACGTAATTAAGTACGAACGTGATTTTCCCACATCATGGAAGGCATTAAAAGAGGCCAGAAACTGGGTTGTAGATGTCATCCGCACAAAATCAGTTCCTACTGTCTTAAATATTGAGCCACTGCACTACAGTATCGAAAGTACAGGTACTTATCATCTTCCTGTTCTTAAAGCCTTTGGCGGTACACCTTCGGTAGTTAACCCGCTTCTAGCTAGCCCAAGTCGCCGCAAGACTGACAAGCTTGATGCAAAACTTCTTGCTTATCAAAACATGACAGGACTATGGCCAGAAAGCTTTGTCATCAGCGACAAGATACAGGAATTGCGCATTATAATGCGTCAACGACAGTTTCACCAGCAAATGGCAACATCTATTGCCAATCGCATTAATAACTATATCCTTCGTTTCGGCCATACACTGGGAAGCATCGATAGCGTAACCAGTATCAAAAGCCGAGCGTTAATTGAGGATATGTGCGACGGCCACTTTATCCCCAGTGATTATATCTGCCCTGATGGTTTTCCTGATGAGGTCAAAAGCGTCATCAAGAGCATGTATGCTGACTATGATACCCATAAGGAAAAAGCACACGAATATACCAAACAGGCTTTAAAGCTTGCAAAAGCAATTAACTGGGAAATTGGAAAAGGGCGGACTATTTCCGGCAAAAAGCTGTTTGCACATTTTTTAACCATCCCTGGTATCGGCGAAATAACTACACTTATTTGGCTTTCCCAAATTGTTACGCCTACCAGATTTAAAACTGCCAAACAAGTTGCCGCTTATTGCGGATGTGACCCTTATTTAAAGGTATCTGCCGGTAAGGTCACAGCCCAAACCAGACGAAAGGGAAATCAAGAAATCCATTATGCCTTGGTTAAATGTGCCAGTGCCCTAATTCAAAAGCACAATGAGCCACTCGGTCAGTGGGGTTACGGCATATATCGTCGCAATTTGAAAGGCGGTTGGAAAAAAGCCTGTTCGGCAGTAGCAAGACGATTAGCCGTGGCAATGTTTTATGTTCACAAACTTGGGGTTGACTTCTCTTACG
>NZ_FNBU01000015.1 GCF_900102435.1 Sporolituus thermophilus DSM 23256
GTATACTGCTTGTCCCGTTTCGGGGTAGTATGCCTCATATTCAGTAAGGTCGGAGCGTCGCTGCTTAACTGTACCCCGCTTAATTTCGCGTGAAATCGTACTTGGATGACGGCCAAGTTGCCGTGCTATATAGCGTATTGAGCGCTTCTCACCCAAAAGTGCTTTGATAATTCCGCGCTCATAGGCATTTAGGTGTTCAAAAGACCGTGCAGATGTGGTACACTGTTCTTGGACTTCCATGGCAGAACCCTCCTGTATGGTTTGGATTGAGTCCCCTCATCATACCGGAATTCTACGTGGGAGTCCTTTTTTCATCTTTTGCTGTTGCATTTCATTTTACAATGAACCTATTAGATTTTACCCAAACAGCGATGGGAGGAAGACTCCTCAAGAAATGGCTGGAATATCCTCTGCTTTCCGTCCATGAAATTATCCGCCGCCAAGATGCGGTTGACGAATTGCTCACGAACCCGGGGGTTCGACAAGTACTGCAGGAGACGTTGGGTCATATCTACGACCTCGAACGTATCGTTACCAGGGCTGAGGTGGGAACAGCAAACGGCCGGGATTTGATTGCCCTAAAACAGTCATTAAGTAGTTTACCGACGATTAAATTACATGTCCAATCCATGCAGTCAGCGCTGCTTGGCGAGATTGGCGCAAAAATGGAAACATACGAAGATATTGTTGCTTTAATTGATCGGGCAATTGTAGATAATCCTCCACATTCCGTGCGGGACGGAGGAATTATTAAAGCAGGTTATAACCAGGAACTAGATGAATTACGGGAAATTGCTCAGGATAGTCAACAGTGGCTCATGGCTTTCGAAGCTCGGGAAAGAGAGCGTACCGGCATCAAGTCGTTAAAGGTTGGCTATAACAAGGTATTTGGTTATTATATTGAAGTAACCAACGCCAATCGGGCAGCCGTGCCATCGGAATATATCCGTAAACAGACTCTAACCAGCGCCGAACGCTACATAACACCAGAACTTAAAGAATTTGAAACAAAAGTCCTTGGAGCTCAGGAAAAAATTGTTCAAATCGAATACTATTTGTTCACAGTAGTACGAGATTACGTAAAAAAGCACATAACTAACCTTCAGGAAACCGCGCGGCAGATAGCTATTGTTGATTGCCTTATTAGCCTGAGTGAGGCGGCTGCCCGCTACAATTACCGCCGTCCAACAATTACCAATAATCGCGAGATTATTATTCGCGATGGCCGACACCCGGTAGTCGAGCGCTTATTGGATCGTGAGGTTTTCGTTCCCAATGATACGGAATTAAATCACCAAGACTGTGAAGTAATGATTATTACAGGGCCCAACATGGCTGGTAAATCGACCTATATGCGGCAGGTAGCGCTACTTGTTCTTATGGCCCAGGTAGGTAGTTTTATTCCGGCCCGAGAAGCGGCGATTACGCCCGTAGATCGTATTTTTACCCGTGTGGGCGCTAGTGATGATTTGGCAACAGGACAAAGCACTTTTATGGTCGAGATGAATGAAGTGGCTCATATTCTGAAACATGCAACACCGAACAGTTTGGTGATTCTTGACGAAATTGGCCGCGGCACTTCAACGTTCGATGGCATGAGTATTGCCCGTGCCGTTATTGAATATATCAAAGACAAAATTAAGGCTAAAACCCTGTTTGCTACTCACTATCATGAACTAACGGAACTGGCTGAACAAAAAAAAGGAATAAAAAACTTCACGGTGGCAGTGAAAGAGCGCGGCAGCGAAGTAGTTTTTCTCCGGCGCATTGTACCGGGAGGGGCCGATAAAAGTTATGGTATTCATGTTGCCCGGCTGGCTGGACTTCCCAAAAAAGTGATTGAGCGGGCCCAGACAATCTTAGCGGAACTGGAGCAACATCACTCGCCCGCTTTGGCAGTTACTCAAGTAGCGGCTACTAATTCGGTTGTTGCTTCCCAGGCTCACTTGTCCCTTTTTTCCGACCCAATAATTGAAGAGCTTCTGAAAGTAGATATAATGACGACTACACCGCTGGAAGCTTTAAATATTTTGTTCAAACTGCAAAAAATGGCGAAAGAAGGTAGTGGCCGATGATCACTACTATACGGGTATTGGACGAAACCACCGCTAACAAGATTGCTGCCGGAGAAGTGGTAGAGCGACCGGCTTCGGTAGTAAAGGAACTGGTGGAAAACTCTATTGATGCGCAAAGTCATTTCATAGAAGTAGAGATCGTCGATGGCGGCATAAATTATATCCGGGTTTCGGATGACGGCATCGGCATGTGCGCAGCTGACGCCCGATTGGCCATATTACGCCACGCAACCAGCAAAATTCGTACAGCCGATGATTTATATAACATCCAATCGCTGGGATTTCGCGGCGAAGCTTTACCCAGTATCGCCGCGGTTTCCCGTTTTACGCTGACAACCCGGCTGCATTCTGAACCGATAGGAACTTACATTGAAATTCAAGGCGGCCAGGTAACAGATATGCGTGAAGCCGGCAGGAACGTCGGTACTACCGTCACCGTCAGCGATCTTTTTTTTAATACGCCCGCACGGCGCAAATTTCTCAAAACCCCTGCTACCGAAAGTGCATATATCCATGATATTTTAGGCAAGATTGCGCTTGCGCGACCTGATATTGCCATAAAGCTAATAAATAATAAACGTCAGGTACTGGCGACAACCGGTACCGGCCGCCTTTTAGATGCGGCAGCAAGCTTGTACGGCTATAAAGCGGCAGCAGAACTATTGCCGCTGGATTATAGTGATGGAGATATTCACATCACAGGTTATGTGGGCAAACCGCATCTTGTAAAAAGTTCGCGTCAATGGCAAACCTGGACGGTCAACGGGCGCACCATTAGCAGTCGCATGCTGTCCAAAGCATTGGATAACGCCTATCACTCGCTGCTGCCCAAGAACGGCTTTCCGCTGGCAATTATTCAGATTGTCATTCCATCTGACAAGGTAGACGTTAACGTCCATCCGCAAAAGAGTGAAGTGAAATTTAGTGATGAACAGGCTGTGTTTCGAGCAGTTTACAAAGCTGTGTTATCAGCTTTACAAGCGGCTAAAGGGCCACAACAGATTGCCGCCACAGTTTCTCTTCCAGTCTCATCACCGGCGAAGCCTGCAGGAGAAATAAGCAGACCAACCGAAAAAAGGCCTGTTTCACCCGTACTATATGCACCCAGGCAAAGCGGTGAAGCTTTATGGCGGGAAGAGACACTACCGGTTACAACGGCCCGAGAAACCATGCAATCCGCGACTGAGCTGCCGGCGGTACGTTACGGCCTGCACCAAGATACACCTGGCCGATCAAGTTTGGCCTTGCGTGCCCTTGGTCAAATTAGTGACTGCTTCATAGTGGCTGCGGGTAGTGACGGATTATACATTATTGATCAGCATGCCGCCCATGAGCGTATTTTATATGAACATCTTGCGCAAGGCGCTGGCCGGGCGCCGGCGCAGCAATTGTTGGTACCGCGGGTTGTTGCCCTTGATGAGCGGGATATCGAATTGGTTCTGCAAAATGAGCCGCTCTTCTATGAATTGGGCTTTCGTCTTGAACAAATTGGCCCGCGCTCAATGCGTTTACTTGAAGCTCCGTCCGATATTCCGGGAACGGAGATAGAAGGTTTGCTGCGCGAAATTCTCGGCGCTCTTCATAATATGCAAACTCCTAAGGCCCACGAAATCCGGCATATTTTTTTACAGACTGCCGCTTGCCGCAGTGCGATAAAAGCAGGGGAAAATCTTAATATGCGCCAAATGCAGGCGCTTATTGACGAATTGTGTTCTACTAACCGTCCTTATACTTGCCCTCATGGTCGACCGGCAATCGTGCGGTTTACCGACGACGACCTGGCCAAAATGTTTAAACGTCAATAAATAAGGTGAGACATGGAATTACTAGTGACAACATCTGACAGCCCGACGACGGCAATGCTGGAAACTGGTCACAAAATTGCGACGGAATTGGGCGCCTTGTTTGTGCCAAAAAAGCGTACTTCGCTTACTACCCTTAAAAAGCAGTATAATGTCGACCATATAATTGTTGTTACCCGAAATGGGCCGGTGGTACACACTCCCGGTGGAGAATATTTTTTTCATTTAAGCATGGCCGAACTGCGTATAAAAAATCTTAGAAATGGTAAACATGACCATATGATAACTGCCATGAAGTTAGAAAAAGGCATGTCGGTACTTGATTGTACCCTTGGGTTGGCAACCGATGCCATTGTAGCCAGTTTTGTCTTGGGAAAAGACGGTTTATTGGTGGGACTAGAGCACTCACCTATAATAGCGATGGTTGCGCGTTGGGGGTTAGAGAATTTTGACGCCGGCGACAGCGAGATAAATGGTGCTTTGCGGCGCATCCAGGTCAAGCAGGGAAACTATGAAGAATACCTGATCGCTCTGCCGGATAATAGTTTTGATGTCGTTTATTTTGACCCTATGTTTCGTCGTCCGGTTTATACCAGTTCTAGCTTAAGACCGCTTCGTTATCTGGCTAACCACAATCCGCTGACAAGCAGCGCTATTGCTTCCGCCTGTCGAGTAGCAAAACGACGGGTTGTAATGAAAGAGGCTGCCGGAAGCGCTGAATTTGAACGGTTAGGTTTTAAAACCTTGATAGGCGGCAAGCACAGTAGTATTCAGTATGGCGTTATCGATCTTGAACCTAGTGCCGGAGGACGACCATGGAGCGATTGATTGCCATTATTGGTCCGACTGCCGTTGGCAAAACGCAGGTCAGTATTGATTTGGCGAAGATGCTGGCTTCTGAAATCATATCCGGTGATTCTATGCTGGTTTATCGGGGCTTTGACATTGGTACAGCTAAACCAACGCTCGCGGAGAGGCAAGGGATTACACATTATCTTATTGATATTCTAGGTCCCGAGGAAGAATTCAGCGTAGCCGAATTTCAGCGTTTGGCATCTTACTATATAACCCAAGTGAATACCAAAGGTAAAATACCTATTCTTGTTGGTGGAACAGGACTTTATGTCAAAGCGCTTCTTGAAGGGTACAAGTTTAATAGAACCGCTGGCGATGAAATGTTCCGCTTGCGGCTTGAACAAATGGCGGACATTCACGGCAATCAATATTTGTACAACATGCTGTCCCAGGTAAGTCCTGCAACGGCAGCGCGCCTGCACCCCAATGATCGGCGCCGCATTATTCGGGCCCTGGAGATTTACCACCTGAGTGGCGAGGAAGTTTCCCAGGAGAAACTTGCCCGTGAAAAAAACCTAATCTATGATGCGCTTGTTATTGGGTTAAATATGAACAGGAACAGTCTTTATGAACGAATTAACCAGCGGGTCGATCTAATGGTAGAACGCGGGTTGATTAATGAGGTTCGCTATCTATTAGAGTCTGGTATCTCTCCGGAATGCCAGGCCATGCAGGGAATAGGTTATAAGGAAATAGTTCTTTATTTGAAGGGGGAAATTACCTTACCCGAAGCAATAGAGAGAATAAAAAAAGGGACGCGTAACTTTGCCAAGCGCCAACTCACATGGTACCGCAAGATGCCTTATATCCACTGGGTGCAGATCGACCATTTCCCTGATTACGACAAATTGATGGAATATATTTACAGCCTAGTTGCAGGAAAGTTTTATCTCTAGTAGAATAAAATAGTAAAAAACATGCAGACGGAGGAGTTGCTTACATGACAACTAAAGTCATCAACCTTCAAGATAGTTTTCTAAATCAAGTCCGCAAAGAAAACGTACCTGTAATTATCTACCTTGTCAATGGCTTTCAACTTCGCGGTTTAGTGAAGGGCTTTGACAATTTTACCGTGATAATGGAAAATGAGGGCAAACAACAGTTGGTATATAAACATGCCATTTCCACCATTACACCGTTTAAGCCTCTTGCCCCCGGGCTGCATGAGAAAAAGGAAGAACCAAAAACGGAAAAATAGCGAAAATGCTCTAAGCTTTCTAGCTTAGAGCATTTTTTATCACCGTTTATCGGCGAGTGCATATAATGTAATCATCGATACCCCGAGGTGAGGTGAAAGGAATGTCGTACCTTTGGCCTCAAGATGTACTTTCCGCTATTGAAAACGGTCATCTTTCACCCAAAGATGCTTTTCACTATTTGCGTGACATGGATCAGTCTATCCTACCGGCATCGCGTCAGGACGGTAGCGCGGCCCACCAACGGGTCGAGGAAATTATGCGTGAACTTGATAGTCTCATTGGACTAAGAGAAGTAAAAAAACTAGTACGTGAAATTAATGCCTTTATCGAAATCCAAAAGCGAAGAGAAAAGGAACATTTAATTACCGATCCGCTTGTTTTACACATGATATTTAAAGGCAATCCTGGAACAGGCAAGACAACCGTTGCCCGTATTATGGGTAAAGTTTTCCGGGAGATGGGCGTTTTGAGCCGAGGACATCTTATCGAAGTTGAACGGGCGGATTTAGTAGGCGAATATATTGGCCATACGGCCCAAAAGACGCGTGAACAATTGAAAAAAGCCTATGGCGGAATTCTCTTCATTGATGAAGCCTACTCATTGGCACGGGGAGGCGAAAAAGATTTCGGCAAAGAGGCAATTGACTGTCTGGTAAAAGCAATGGAGGATAAAAAGGACCAGCTTATCCTAATTCTAGCCGGTTATCAAAAAGAAATGGAGCAATTTTTACAAACAAATCCTGGTCTGCGGTCGCGTTTTCCTATACATATTGAGTTTTCCGACTATACAAAGCAGGAATTAATGCAAATCGCCGAACAAATGTGCGCCAAACGGCAATATAAGCTCTCGCCGGAAGCAAAGGCTTTACTGGAAAAAATGCTTGTACCTCCTACGAAAAATAGCGACGAAAATTTCGGCAACGCCCGCACGGTTCGTAACATCATTGAAAAGGCAATCAGACGGCAGGCAGTTCGATTGGTAGTGAAGGCGAACACTACCCGTGAAGAGCTTATGACGATTGAAGCCGCTGATTTAGCGGAGGTGTAATTATGCGCGAATGTGCTGTAGTCGGACGTCCGAACTCTGGGAAGACCATGTTTGCCTTGAATTTTGCCGCGTTTCTTGGTAGCAAGACAGTAGACATTACTTTTCGCACCTATGATGGTCTGCTAACTTGCCGACACTATACAATTGAGGAAGCGCGGCGTGAACTTTGTAGTTTGACGGCCCACAAGACGCGCTCCATACAGTCAATGATATTGAAAATGCCGGTCGGCAAGGCAACAGTCAACTTTAAGTTGACTGACACATGTGGCATTACCGAACATATTCATGCGGATGAAAGTATTCGTCGCGGTATGGCACAAACAATCGGTCTCATGCGGACGGCCGATTTAATCTTCCATATTATTGATGCCGCTGACTTCCCGGGGGAAGTTATAGCGAGCAAGGACAACAATATCGACTGGGAAATATATACATATGGTACGGCACGGGGTAACTATGTACTCCTTGCTAATAAGATAGATTTAATCATAGCGAAAAATAACCTGCCGAAACTGAAGGACTATTTCCCGGAGGCTTTGATAATTACTATATCAGCCCTCTACTCTCAGGGGTTTAAAGAGGTGAAGGCATATGTGGCCCGCAATCTCTGATTTCGTTGTTACTGTTGTAGCGGTAGTCTTATGCGCCGCGGCGGTTAAGCTTGTCGACGACTTTCTTGATCAGGAATTGGACCGGATTGCCGGAAGAACGAACTGGAGCGAATTTTTAGGGAGCGGTGCAATGGTCTATGCAATAATTCTTATCGTTTTCGCCGCATGCATCAATGCTTCGGTTAGTTTGCCGTTGTTTTTAGCTAGCTATATAGTTGGCATGTTCATCAATCTTGATCATAATTTCCCGACACGGCTTAAAGGATGGCAAGAGTCCCTTATCGTATTTGGATTAGGCGTACTCTTTTTTGAATGGTCAAATATGGTTTTTTCTTTACTTTTTATTTTGGGTGTACAACTAGTTGATGATTGTCTTGACATTTATAACGACCGTCGGGCGGGCTATCATAACTGGGCTTACCGGCTGGGAATTATGGAATGTCTCCTTGTAGCTGGGTTGGCTTTTACGGCAGCCTGGTGGCTTGGTGGAGACCGTTTTCTGCCAGTTTTATTTGGAACAGCAGCTTTTTATATTGGGCTATTAAGCTGTCAGGAGGCCAAAATATGTCGGTAAGTTTAGCATTGTTCGTTATGTTCGGGTTGTTTTTAATAGGATATCTCCTGGGACAGCGGCAGGGGCTGAAGCATGGATATAAATTAGGGCAGGCTGCGATACCGCTTATGCTTAGGGAGCGGTCTTTAGAACTTGGATACTGTGTTCTATGTCGACAGGGTGATGGACAACAGTTTTTGCGTAGTGCCGGTGACATAGTGTTAAAATAACGCTTCACCAGCAAAAACAGCGAGAGGGTAACCTTCTCGCTGTTTTGCTTTAAACTTGGATGCTAAATAAGCTAAAAACTAATGGGAAAAGTCATGCGCCACATTTAACAGAAGCTTATATCTATTTATTTTTTTTGAAGTTAGTATTTTCAGGCTTTACAAATTGCGAGGCCTTGGCCGTATTCTGCTTGTCCTTGTCAATAGTTTCACCTGAGTTCCGCATATTGCTTCGCCTCCTGCAAGTTACAGTTTTAGGTGTCGCAAAGATTATTGTCTCCGAGAACAAGAGAAAAATTCATATAGCATTCCGCATATTTATACAAACAACATGCATAAATACTTGAAAATACGGTTGTTTATTGGTATAATAATTCCAACAGTAAAAAATGGTATAAGGGAAGGGAGGCAAGATTATGCAGGAATTGGTTCAACAAATTGTGAACGGGTTAGTGTTAGGCAGCACCTATGCGCTGATTGCACTGGGGCTTACGATGATATATGGAATCCTAGGTATTGTGAACTGGGCCCACGGCGAATTGTATATGCTTGGTGCTTTTATCGGCTTCTATCTGGTAGTGAGTCTTAAATTACCGTTCATTATTGGTCTGATGGGGGCAATGGGAATAATGGCCTTGTTTGGGCTAATGATGGAACGGTTGGTTTTCCGCCCGCTTCGGGATGCACATGAAATGAATATGATAATCGGAACACTGGGCATCTCCATCTTTCTGATGAATGCGGCTATTGTCATATTCAGTCCTAACCCGCTGCGATTTCCTACCGAATTTTCAAACACTTACCTATCTTTTTTAGGCATATCAATTACCCTCCAGCGGCTCCTGGTATTCTTCATAACAATAGGCCTTATTATTGTGTTCAATTACATTATTCAAAAAACAACAATTGGCAAAGCCATGCGGGCTTGTGAACAGAACCAGGATGCTGCTAAATTGATGGGTATCAACATCAATAATATTTCACTCATTACATGTGCCATTGGTGCCGCATTAGCTGCAGCTGCTGGTACTCTGGTCGGCCCAATTTTTTTAGTATCGCCACAAATGGGGTTAGCCGTTATATCTAAAGTTTTTGCCGTCGTAATTTTAGGTGGTTTAGGCAATGTTGCTGGGGCCATTTGGGCCGCATTTACGCTCGGGCTTGCTGAAAGCCTGGCAGCCGGTTTTCTCTCTTCTTACTACAAGGATGTCATTGCTTTTATCATTTTGATTATTGTCCTAGTTTTTCGACCGCAGGGATTGTTCAGCTCCCATTCTGTTGAGAAAGTGTAGGTGGTAAGGATGTATAAAACGGTAAAGCGGACGGTCGCCGGAAGCGCAGTTATTACGGTATTGGCGTTGCCGTACCTCGGCATCAAAACCTATTACCTGCATATTGCCATATTAAGCCTGATAAATGCTCTACTGGCCCTCGGTCTGAATGTTATTGCCGGATATACAGGTCAGCTTTCTCTTGCTCAGGCCGCTTTTTTCGGTATTGGCAGTTATACAACAGCGCTGTTGATGCTGCAGCAAAAAATAAGTTTTTGGCTAGCTGCCCCGTTAGGGATTGCGTGTGCTACACTTATCGCTATTCTAATCGGAATTCCGACGCTACGATTGAAAGGCCCGTACTTTGTCATTTCCACGCTTGGCTTTGGCGAGATAGTCCGTCTGATATTGCTTAACTGGGAATCAGTTACGCGCGGTCCCAATGGTCTCCCGGGCATACCGGCGCCTGATCCCATCTCGCTTGGTTTTACCGTTCTTGCGTTTGATACCAAGGTAGCCGCTTATTATTTAAACTTGACTGTTCTGCTCCTGGTACTTGTAGTGTATTCCAATACCATTAATTCGCGCGTAGGTCGCGCATTGCGGGCTATTCGCAATGACCAGATTGCTGCTGAAGTGATGGGGATAAATCTTACGTTCTATAAGGTATTGGCTTTTGCCGGAGGAGCTGCTCTTTCCGGACTTGCAGGAGCACTGTATGCCGGCTATATTCGTTTTATCAGCCCAGATACATTTACGCTCGGCGAAGCGATAAACATTCTTGTTATGATGGTTCTCGGAGGCATGGGGACAATTATTGGTCCCATTTTGGGCTCAGTAATAATCACTTATCTTCTGGAAACTATGAGAATTTTAGCCGACTATCGCTTAATTATTTATGGCTTATTAATGTTTATTATTATCCTTTATTTACCAAGCGGCTTTGCCGGTTTATTGACAGCGACGGGAGAAAAGATCGGCAAATTTTTCGTTGCCAGTGAAAAACCAGCGCCTGTATGCCGTGGCTCGGCAAAGGAGATATCTGAACCTGTTGAAAGTGAGGTCTGATTTATGCTGCTTGAGTGTGTTAACCTCACTATGAAATTTGGCGGACTGACCGCCGTAGACCATGTTAATTTGAAAGTGCAGGCCGGAGATATTATCGGGTTGATTGGCCCGAATGGCTCAGGAAAAACAACCATATTTAATATAATCTCTGGATTGTATAAACCTACCACAGGACAGGTTCTTTTTGAAGGGTCAGATATTGCCCGTCGACGCCCTGATTTTATTACTAAGGCCGGTGTGGCCCGGACGTTCCAAAACATTCGCCTTTTCGCCGATATGACTGTCTGGGAAAATATTCAGGTCGGGCGACACTGTCGTTATCGGCAGGTATTATGGGATGACATGTTCCACACATCACGGCAAGCGGCTGAGGAACGATATGCAAACCAGTATATATATGAACTTTTGGTTTTATTCCGTATGGACCATCTAAAAGATGAAATTGCCAAAAACTTGCCTTACGGATTACAACGAAAACTAGAGATTATTAGGGCGCTGGCGTCAGAGCCGAAATTAGTGTTGCTGGATGAACCGGCAGCCGGAATGAACCCACATGAAACAAAGGACTTAATGGATTTTATTCTGAAGATCCGAGATATGGGTATTACGATTTTAGTGGTAGAGCATGACATGAAACTGGTAATGAATTTATGCAACCGCATCGCTGTGTTAAATTACGGCAAAAAGATTGCGGAGGGTAGTCCACGCGATATTCAAAGTAACGAAGAGGTGATTAAAGCCTATTTAGGAAAGAGGTGAAGGATAGTGCTTAGCATTAACAATCTTAGCGTACACTACGGCAAAATTTGGGCTCTAAAAGGAATAGACATGGAGATAAGCCAGGGTGAAATCGTCTGTCTTATCGGGGCAAACGGTGCGGGCAAAACGACTACTTTGCGTACGATCTCAGGACTTGTCAAACCGACCGACGGTACGATTCGTTATAAAGGTATGTCCATCGGAAATTTGGAACCACCTGATATTGTCCGGCATGGAATTAGCCATTGTCCTGAAGGGCGGCAGGTATTTCCTCGGATGACGGTCATGGAAAACCTCGAAATGGGCGCCTATACAAGAAAGGATCGTCATAAGCTAACCGAAGATTACCAACGGGTTTTTGACTATTTTCCTATTCTGGCCGAACGACGCTGGCAACTTGCCGGTACTCTTTCCGGTGGCGAACAACAGATGCTGGCGATTGGCAGAGCGCTTATGTCAAGACCCCAACTATTGTTGCTTGACGAACCGTCACTTGGACTGGCGCCCTTCCTGATGGAAAAAATCTTTGAAATCATCCAAATGATTAACAAAGAAGGGGTGACTATATTACTAATTGAACAAAACGCCTACCAGGCTCTCACAATTGCCCACCGCGGCTACGTAATGGAAACAGGCTATATTAGTTTGAGCGGTAGCGCGAAAGACCTGTTGCATAACGAACATGTAAAAAAAGCTTATTTAGGCGAATAATGACGACAAAGATGGGAGGCAAACGTCAGTATGATAATGGATGGGAAAATACTAAAGAAAATTTGCTTTGCACTCGCTACTATATTGGTACTTGCTTTATTGGCCGCAGGGTGCGGTTCTTCTGCTTCGCAAGGAACCAAAACGGCGCCAATCAAATTCGGTGTAATTGGCCCTTATACAGGACCTAACGCTAAGCCGGGCCAAAGCATGAAGCAGGGTGTACTGCTTGCCGTGGAAGAAATTAATAAAGCCGGTGGCATTAAGGGGCGGATGCTCGAACCGATTTTTGAGGATGATGCCTCGGTACCTGCTCAGTCAGTGTCTGCTACCGAAAAATTAATAACAAAGGATGAAGTTGCTTTTCTCATTGGTACGTTTAACAGCTCTACCACGCTGGCCGACATGAAAATAATTGATCGCGAAAAAGTCCCGATGCTGGTACCCATAGCAGTGGCAATTGAGATAACGGAAAGCGGCAACAAGTGGGTATTCCGTAACTGTGCCACCAATCCTATGCAAGCGACCCAGTTGATGACTTACATTTTCAATAATACTAAACAACGGAAATTTGCTATTATTCATGAAAACACCGACTATGGCAAAGGACTGGCAACCGCATCCGCAGCATTTATCAAGGAAAAAGGCGGAGAAGTTATTACCGAAACGTACAGTATCGGCGACACTGATTTTTATGCTCAATTAACCAAGGTCAAAAACTACGAGCCCGATGCGATCATTATTTGTGGCAATTTATCTGAAGGCTCGCAGATTACCCGTCAAATCAAAGAATTGGGTATTAAGGCACAGCTTTATGGTTATGGAGGATTGTCTTCATACGACTACAATAATATCGCAGGTGGCTCCAATGAAGGTCTAATCGCTACCAGTTATTTCGAGAGCAATTCTCCTAACCCGCTGGCCCAGAATTTCGTTAAAGCTTATAAAGCTAAATTCGGCGTTGACCCCGATATGTTTGCCGCCGCTATATATGAAGCCGTCTACATTGCCAAAGCGGCAATGGAAAAAATGAGTGACCAAAAGGATATTGCCAGTTTCCGCAGCGAGCTACGCAATGCTTTAGCGGCAACGAAAGACCTGCCGGGCGTCCAAGGCCCTACTACTTTTGATAGCAAAGGGCAAGCCGTCAAACAAGTTATGATTGTTCAATGGCATAACGGGCAGAAAAAAATTCTTTTTCCAACTAACTAAAACACTAGCGAACAACCTGGTTCCTTAAATGAAATAGGAAAAATGACCATATTTCTTTCACACATCGGATAACCATTTGTCGGGCCATAAATGTTTTGCTATCGTTTATTCCAATTTTGCCGGGAATACCGGACCTGGCAGGAATTCGGCCGGTTTAAGGGAATAACAAAGAAGAAAACTGAATATTGCCACCAGATAGGTACCTCTCACTCGAGAGGATAATAGGGAAGAAAACGGACAGGTTTCGGCTTGAAAACGCCGCGGTCGCGCCACTGTAGTCGGCGAGTTGCCTGCAACCCACCGTACTTTTTCCGGGAAGGTGCAGGAATAGCAATGACCAGTTGCCTATCTGGCATTGCCTCCGCATCAGAGGCAATGCCAGAAGGATAGTATGGTCAATAAATTTTTTGTAACCCTAGCCTTAATGGCTGGGGTTTTTGGTTTAGCAGGCTAATGAACGAAACTCACTGTAGGAAAGAGTGCCTCCGTATCAGCATGGTAGAGGCTGCCTGTATAATTATCAATGGAATGAGCTGGCTACTTTCGACGAGGCCGGCGTAGCCAGCGGCGGTTAGCCCGGGTATCATTCCCGGGCAGGCGCCAGGCAGGAATTTTCCTCCCTGCAGCCAATACTAAATGGAAAAGTCTGTTAAATGGTTTGAAAGCAGGGGGGTGGCTGTGCAAAAGCATCTCGGTTTTTCCCTGGACGAAATTGTCAATGTGAAAGTGCTTCAGGAAATACAAGATAAGTTTGCCGAAGCCACCGGTCTGGCGGCTGTCATTGTGGATAGCGAAGGCTGGCCGGTGACCAACCCCAGCAATTTTACCAGGTTTTGCAAGACTGTCCGTTCGGTACCGGCGGGATTGGCCCGCTGCATGGCTTCGGATGCACAGGCCGGACGGATAGCTGCCAAAACGCAGCAGCCTTGTATATACCACTGTCACAGCGGTCTTACCGACCTCGCGGCTCCTATTATTGTCCAAGGCCAATACATAGGAGCATTTCTGGCCGGGCAGGTAGTAGTGTCCGACGATATTACCTATGATGCCATAGGGCAGGTACGCCAGCGGGCTGCTGGCCTGGGGCTGGACATGTGGCTGGTTGATGAGCTGTATGCCGAAATTTCGGCTGTCCCGGCAAGGCGGGTAAAAGCAGCCGCCGACCTCTTGTACATTATGTCTAATTATATAATTGAAATTGGCATGACCAATATTATTCAAAAACAGTTAATGGCAGAAATGAAGGCCAAGACTGAGCTGGAACGCATGCTGCAAGAAGCGGAGCTCAAAACTCTGCAGTCTCAGGTAAACCCTCATTTTTTGTTCAACACTTTAAATACGATTGCCAGTTTGGCTTTGCTGGAAGGAGCTCAGCGCACTCAGGAAATTGTTTATGCTTTGTCTGACTTATTACGGACTAGCCTGCGTAATAACCAGCAGGTGGTGACTGTTCGGGAAGAGGTCAAATATATTCAAGATTACCTCCTGATCCAAAAGGCTCGGTTTGGCGACCGCATCAAGTCATCAATCATAATTCCCGAAAAACTTTTGAACAACAAGATACCCTTTATGACTCTGCAGCCCTTTGTAGAAAATGCAATTATCCATGGTATTGAGCCGCAAAAAGGCGGCGGCCAGATTATTGTGTCCGGGTACGCCGAGGGGAACAACCTGTTGCTAACTATTACCGATACAGGTATTGGTATTAGCCAAGAACAGGTCAACAGAATTTTTCAGGAAGAAAAACGTGGAAATACGCACGGCCATGTCACCGGACTGGGTATTATTAATGTCCATAAGCGCATTAGACATCATTTCGGCAGTCCATACGGCATAAAAATTGCCGGACAACCCGGGAAAGGCACACGGGTAGAAATTCTTCTACCTTATACTGTTGAAGGTGGTAACCAGGATGTGCAAACTATTAGTAGTCGATGATGAACATTTGGAGCGGCAAGCTATACAGTTTTTGGTTCATACCCGCTGTCCGGAGATAAAAGTGGTGGGAGAAGCTGACAATGGCGAGACAGCAGTACAGGCCGCTGTTCAACAGCGCCCGGACATGGTAGTGATGGATATCCGCATGCCGGGCATGAACGGCCTTGAGGCTATGGCTGTAATTTGCCGCCGGCTGCCGGATGTCAAAGTAATTATTCTTACAGCTTTTGATGAATTTGATTATGCCCGGGAAGCTGTCAAGCTTGGCGCCGTTGAATATTTGCTCAAGCCGGTGCGCCCGGACGAGCTGGTCCGGGTGCTTAACAAAGTAGCTGACCAGGTAAGAGAAGAAAAAAGACGGCAGGCGGAGACTATTGCACTACGCCGCCAACTTGAGCAGGCCATTCCGTACATCCAGATGTCGCTGGTCTATGACTTGATGACCGGCAGCATCGTCAGTGCTGACGAAGTGAGAGAGCGGGCCGCCCTTTGCGGAGTGCGGCTTGATGCTGTAGCCACCATGGTTCTGGATATTGACCATTTTGCCCGTCTAACCAGGCATGACAGTGAACTTGATAAGCAGCTCTTAAAGCAACAGGTTTATCACACCGTTTGTCAGGCTATTGGCAGTTCTGGGCTGGTTATGCCGTTCAGCAGTGACAGTCTGGTAGTTATTATAAGCGTTGACAGCAGTTTAAACAGTGACCAAATGACTAAAGCGGTCATCACTGCGGCTGAAGTTATCAGGGACAAGGTAAGTTCCGCGCTGGGCCTGACGGTGACTATTGGTGTGGGCCGCTGCTACCAGAACCTTAAAGATGCCGGACGCTCTTATACTGAGGCGCTGGCCGCCGTACGCCAGGGTTTCTTTGTGGGGACAAACCGGGTAATCCATATTGAGCGACTGCCCAACCATGTAGCCGGGTCGGTGGTTTATCCTTTCCATATTGAAAAGACTATTCTCGACAAAGTACGCTGCGGTGAACGCCATGCTGCCAAAACAGCCATTTGTCGGCTGTTGGATGAGATTGTGGCCGGAAGTAACAGTATGGTGAGCGTCCAGGCCAGTGTATTGGAACTTCTGGTAGTATTGTCACGGGCTGCCGTAGAAGGCGGAGCCAGCATTGAACAACTCATATTGCTTAATTTCGATTCCATAAATGCGCTGGAAAAATGTCGGTCCCCGGAGGCTGTTCAGCGCTGGTTGCTGGAGGCTGTTGATCAATATTTTGATAATATGCTGGAAAACCGCTCAACGGTAAACCGGCGGGTTATTAATAAAGCCTGTGAGTATATAAGCCAGAACTACCGACACAACCTGACTCTTGAAGAAGTCGCCCAGACTGTTCATCTTAGTCCTTATTATTTTAGCCGGCTGTTTAAACAAGAAACTGGCAAAAACTTTGTAGAGTACTTAACTGCGATAAGGCTGGAGAAAGCTAAAAAAATGCTGAGGGACACCCAATTCAGCATCACCCGGGTTGCCATGGAAGTCGGTTATCATGACGCCAGCTATTTTAGCCGGGTATTCCGCCAGGAAACAGGAATGACGCCCAACCAATACCGCACCAATACTGGTAAGGGCAATATTTTGAGTAGTGGCGGCAATTAAGTGCAATACATAAACAGAATACTTAGCGTAACCGGATTTGACCAGGTATTGCCTGGTCTTTTTTTGTTGTTGGCCGCAATATTGTCTGGCTGTTTTGTTTTATCTGCAACGATAGCCGGACTGGTTGCGGGCCAGGAAAACGTTCCAGACAAAAAATTCTGAAAACAAGACAAAAATGGGCCAAGGATGGACAAGGGGATATGACTAAATGCTATCAGCATATAGCAGCGCTGTTATTCTATTGGAGGTGGCGCAGTTGGCGGAAAAACCGCGGGTAATCCAGGAATATGTGCCGGGTAAGCAGGTAACGCTGGCCCACCTTATTGCCAATCCGCGAAAAGAATTATGCGAAAAATTAGGCCTGCCTCTGAGCGGGGCGCTCGGCATAATAACAATTACGCCTTGCGAGGCCGCTATTATCGCCGCTGATATTGCGACCAAAACGGCGGCGGTGCAAGTCGGTTTCTTGGACCGGTTTACCGGTTCGCTGGTAGTCTGCGGCGCAGTATCCGCCGTTGAAGCTGCGCTGGTTCAGGTAAACGACATGCTGGCCAAAGGGCTAGGCTTTACCGCCGCCCGCCTGACGCGGTCATGATATGGCAAAGGTAATGATTGTCGGTCCGGTAGGGGCCGGCAAAACAACGCTTGTTAATGCCCTGCGGGATTATCAGCGGCCGGCGTGTAAGACTGCCAGCATCATTTTCGACGGTGACATAATCGACACCCCTGGAGAGTATTCGCAAATACCCAGGTTTTATCCGGCGCTGCTGGTAACGGCCATGGATGCGGCGCTGGTCATATTGGTCCAAGACGCGTCCACCCGGGAAGTAAGCTTGCCGCCAGGCTTTGGCGGTATGCTGGCCCGGCCGGTTGTCGGCGCTGTTACCAAGATTGACTTGCCGGGCGCTGACAGCGCAAGAGCGGCATCCCGCCTCCGCGCCGCCGGTGTCCGGGATAAAATATTCTTTGTCTCGGCCATGACCGGACAGGGGATTGAAGAGCTCAGCCAGTTTTTAAACGAAAGGGGGTGCAATCTATGGGCGAAGCATTAGGCATGGTGGAAACCAAAGGCCTTGTCGGGGCTATTGAAGCGGCTGACGCTATGGTAAAAGCGGCCAATGTTGTATTAGTCGGGTACGAAAAAATCGGTTCAGGTCTGGTGACGGTCTTTGTGCGTGGCGATGTGGGCGCCATTAAGGCAGCCACTGATGCTGGCGCCGCCGCAGCCCGCAAAGTGGGGGAGGTCGTGGCTGTACACGTCATTCCGCGGCCGCATGCCGACGTGGAAAAAATCCTGCCGAAAGTCAAGTAAGCCGGATAATTTTGGTTATTGAAAGGGGCGAGATATATGCAAGAGCAGTTAATTGACAAAGTGATGGAGGAAATTAAAAGGCGTATGGAAACGGCGCAGACGAAAGCTGCCGCCGGCAGCGAACAGGCGGCCTGCATTTCCCCGACGCCTGGCATAACTGAGTTTGTCGGTACTGCCATGGGGGACACCATTGGCCTGGTGATCGCTAATGTTGACCCCATACTGCACGAAAAAATGAAACTTGACCCACGTTTCCGCTCTATAGGCATTCTGGGCGGACGTACCGGGGCTGGCCCGCATATCATGGCCGCTGATGAAGCTGTCAAGGCTACCAACACAGAGATTGTCGCCATCGAATTGGCTCGCGACACCAAGGGCGGCGCCGGCCACGGTTGTCTCATCCTTTTCGGAGCCGAAGAAGTCTCAGACGCCCGCCGTGCCATTGAAGTAGCCTTAAAGGAACTTAACCGGACATTTGGCGACGTTTACGCCAACGACGCCGGGCATATTGAGCTCCAGTACACCGCCCGGGCGAGCTATGCCATTAACAAGGCCTTTGGCGCTCCTCTCGGCAAAGCTTTTGGCATCGTAGTCGGCGCTCCAGCGGCCATTGGGGTGTTGATGGCCGATACGGCAGTTAAAACGGCTAATGTGGAAGTTGTTACTTATGCCAGTCCGGCGGGGGGTACCAGTTTTACTAACGAGGTCATCATTACCATCACCGGCGATTCTGGCGCTGTCCGCCAGGCAGTTATCGCTGCCCGGGAAGTTGGCCGCAAGCTGCTGGAAACAATGGCCGGTCCGGCGCCGTCACTGACTACGCCGTATATCTAAGAAGGGGGAATGGCCGATGCAACGTTCCAAACGTTTTGAAGCGCTGGCTGCCCGCCCGGTAAACCAGGACGGCTTTGTCGTGGAATGGCCGGAAGTTGGCCTGATTGCTATGGGCAGTCCTAACGACCCAGTGCCCAGCATTAAGATTGAAAATGGCAAAATCGTTGAGCTTGACGGCAAACCGCGCGCGGAATTTGATTTTATTGACCAATTTATTGCCGATTATGCCATAGACATTGCCGCCGCTGAGAAGGCCATGGCCATGGATGACCTAGCCATCGCCAAACTTCTGGTAGATGTCAACGTGCCGCGGGAAGAAGTATTGAAAATTACCCGCGGTCTTACGCCGGCAAAGATTGTGGCGGTTCTTAACACCATGAATGTGGTGGAAATGATGATGGCCATGCAGAAAATAAGGGCCCGCAAGCGCCCGTCCAACCAGTGCCACGTGACAAATTTACAGGATAATCCAGTGCAAATTGCCGCGGATGCTGCCGAAGCCGCCATTCGCGGTTTTGATGAAATGGAGACAACCGTAGGCGTTGTACGCTATGCTCCCTTTAATGCTCTGGCCCTGCAGGTGGGAGCACAGACGGGGCGGGGCGGGGTGCTTATCCAGTGCGCTCTTGAGGAAGCGACGGAACTGCTGCTCGGGATGCGCGGCATTACCGCTTACGCAGAGACCATTTCTGTTTATGGTACGGAAAACGTCTTCGTGGACGGTGACGATACACCCTGGTCCAAAGCTTTTCTGGCCTCGGCGTATGCTTCGCGGGGTTTGAAAATGCGCTTCACGTCCGGTACCGGTTCGGAAGTCCAGATGGGCTACGCCGAGGGTAAATCAATGCTCTATCTTGAAGTGCGGTGCATTCTCATTGCTAAGGGCGCCGGCGTGCAAGGACTGCAGAACGGCTCAATCAGCTGCATCGGAATTCCGGGAGCCGTGCCTTCGGGCATCCGCGCCGTACTGGCCGAAAACCTTGCTGCGGCCATGCTTGACTTGGAAGTGGCATCAGGCAACGACCAGACGTTTTCCCATTCCGACATGCGCCGTACGGCCCGCCTGCTGATGCAGATGCTGCCAGGTACCGATTTTGTCTGTTCCGGCTACAGTGCCGTACCCAACTATGACAACATGTTCGCCGGCTCCAACGTCGATGCCGAAGATTATGATGATTGGTATGCCATTCAGCGCGACCTCATGGTTGACGGCGGCATCAAGCCGGTAACCGAAGAAGAGGTCATCGCTGTCCGCAATAAAGCGGCGAGGGCGCTTCAGGCGGTATTTAGGGAACTTGGCTTTCCGCCCATTACCGACGCCGAGGTTGAAGCCGCTACTTACGCCCACGGCAGTAAGGATATGCCGCCGCGCAACGTGGTGGAGGACCTTAAAGCTGCTGACGATATGATGAAACGGGGAATTACTGGTCTTGATATCGTTAAAGCTCTGGCGAAAAACGGCTTTAACGATATAGCGGAAAACGTGCTTGGCATGCTGAAACAGCGCGTTTCGGGAGATTATCTTCACACCTCTGCTATCCTTGACAGCAAATTCAACGTAATCAGCGCTGTCAACGACCGCAATGACTACCGCGGTCCGGGCACAGGCTACCGTCTGAGCCCCAAACGTTGGGACGAGATTAAAAACATCAACCAGGCGGTCAAACCTTCAGACTTCGATATTTGAAGGAAAGAGGTGCAATATGATGCAGATAAGCGAACAGGCAATCCGAGAAATTGTTATACAGGTGCTCCAGAGCATGTCTTCGCCGCCGGTGCCGCCTATAGAAACAGGTGAACGGGCTATGACCATTGTGGAAAAAGGCGAAGCCCATGTGGGTACCCGCACTGACGAGGTGATAATCGCCCTGGCGCCGGCGTTTGCCAAGTTCCAGCACAAAACCATCGTTAATATTCCCCACAGCAAGGTGCTGCGGGAATTGATCGCCGGTATCGAGGAAGAAGGATTGCGGGCGAGGGTTGTGCGGATACTGCGCACTTCTGACGTGGCCTTTATCGCTCATGACGCGACTAGGCTCAGCGGTTCGGGCATCGCTATCGGCATTCAGTCGCGGGGTACGACAGTGATACACCAAAAGGATCTGCCTCCGCTCAGTAATCTGGAGCTTTTTCCCCAGTCGCCGCTCCTTGATCTGGCAACTTACCGGGCTATCGGCCGCAACGCCGCCAAGTACGCCAAAGGCGATTCTCCCGCACCGGTGCCGACGCGCAATGACCAGATGGCCCGCCCCAAATTTCAGGCTAAAGCGGCTATCCTGCACATTAAGGAGACTGAACATGTAATTGCTGGCGCCAAACCGGTAGAGTTGGAAGTCCGGTTTAAATAGAGGGGGTGGAAAAAATGCTGCAGGAAAAAATGGTTGAAGATATTGTCCGGGAAGTCCTGAAATCCATGTACCATGCTAAGGCCGGCGCTCCTGCCGTTTCCACTGCGCCACGGGGCAAACTCGATCCTGACCGGGATTACCCCCTGGCGGCCAGGCGGCCGGAGCTGCTGAAAACACCCACAGGCAAAAACTTTGGTGACATTACTCTTGACAAAGTCATGAAGGGCGAAGTATCGCCAGAGGATGTACGCATTACTGCTGAGACGCTGTGCTTCCAGGCGGAAATCGCCGAGGGCGTTGGCCGTACTCAGTTCGCCGGCAATTTGCGGCGGGCAGCTGAACTCACGGTCATCCCTGATGAACGCATTCTCGAGATTTACAATGCTCTCCGGCCGTATCGCTCTACCAAGCAAGAATTGCTTGCTATTGCCGATGAATTGGAGCAAAAATATAATGCCAAGATTAATGCCGCATTTGTGCGGGAAGCTGCCGATGTATATGAACGCCGCAAACGCTTAAAAGCGGAATAGGATGTGAACTCCCATGGCGATTATAGCAGGCGTGGATATTGGCAATTCCACTACGGAAGTATGTATTGCCAGCATTAACGCCAATGGTACGACACAATTTCTGGCCAGCAGCATTGCAAAAACTACGGGCATCAAAGGTACGACGGCTAACCTACCGGGAATCGTCACGGCCTTGGAAGATGCCTTGAAAAAAGCTGGCTTGACGATAAGCCAGCTTGCCGAAATCCGGCTTAACGAGGCCACTCCGGTTATCGGTGATGTAGCGATGGAAACCATTACCGAAACCATCATTACCGAATCTACCATGATCGGGCATAATCCCGGCACGCCAGGAGGAATTGGGCTGGGAGTCGGCCGAACCGTCGCTTTTGCCGACCTGCCTTATATTCAGCCTTATGACAAGGTAATCTGCGTTATCGGCGCCGGCGTCGATTTTGCTGATGCGGCGGCAGCCATCAATTCGGCGTTGGAACGGGGGGTCGACGTCCAGGGGGCGGTTGTGCGTCAGGACGATGCCGTACTTATCGCTAACCGGTTGACCAGATCTATCCCTATTGTTGATGAAGTCACTTTTATCGAAAAAGTTCCCCTCGGCATGCCGGCTGCGTTGGAAGTGGCCGAGCCGGGACAGACCATCCGTACTCTGTCCAATCCGTATGGCATTGCTACCGTGTTTAACCTGTCATCGGAAGAGACCAAGCTGGTGGTACCCATTGCCCGGGCGCTTATTGGCAACCGGTCAGCAGTCGTTATCCGGACGCCGCAGGGCGACGTGAAGGCCAGGACAATTCCCGCAGGCTTTGTGACCGTCGTGGGGCAAAAGGGGCGGGAGGACATTGACCTTGATGCCGGGGCGTCCAAGATCATGGCGGCGGTGGAAAGAGTCCAGCCTGTTATTGATGTGAAAGGCGAAGCAGGTACCAATGTTGGCGGCATGCTTGAGCGGGTACGGCAAGTAATGAGCGAACTTACCGGCCAGGTGTTGGCTGATATGCGTATCCAGGACATTTTGGCGGTAGACACTTTTGTTCCGCAAAAAGTGCAAGGGGGTCTTGCCGGCGAGTTTGCCCTGGAAAGTGCTGTGGCCCTGGCGGCGATGGTGAAAACCAGCCGCCTGCCTATGCAGCAGATTGCGGACGAACTTACCAGCCGGCTCGGCGTGCCGGTGATCATTGCCGGGGTGGAGGCCAATATGGCTATATTGGGCGCGCTGACCACGCCTGGGACAGCGAAGCCGCTGGCCATTTTGGATATGGGCGGCGGCTCGACCGATGCCGCCATTATTACCAGGGACAACCGGGCTACGTCCATTCACCTGGCTGGGGCCGGCGATATGGTAACAATGCTTATTAATTCCGAGCTTAGCCTTAATAATTGGGAATTGGCTGAAGACATAAAAAAATACCCGCTGGCGAAGGTGGAAAGTTTGTACCATATCAGGACGGAAGACGGCACGGTGCGGTTTTACCAAGAACACCTGCCCCCCGAAGTTTACGCCCGGGTAGTCATTCTTAAAGAAAACGGTATGACGCCTATTCCGGCCGACCACCCCATGGAAAAGATTCGCCATGTCCGCCGGGAAGCCAAAAAACGGGTATTTGTCACCAATGCCTTGCGCGCGTTGACCCGGGTTGCTCCTACGAGCAATATTCGCCACATCGATTTTGTCGTAATGGTAGGCGGCTCGGCGCTGGATTTTGAAATTGCTGATATGGTGTCCGACGCGCTGGCTGAATACGGCATTGTCTGCGGCCGAGGCAATATCAGGGGCTGTGAGGGGCCGCGCAACGCTGTGGCAACCGGTCTGGTACTGTCTTATCCTGGCGGAAGGAGGGAAAACAACCGTGACGCAGGCGCCGGTTAAGCCAACGGTGATGGTTGGTTATGCCCCTCACCCGGACGATACCGCCAAGTTGCGGGAAGTGGCGGCTGGCCTTGAGGAAGAGGGCATACCCTACACTATTAAACCGGTCGATGAGGCTGATACTGTTGCTATTGCCTATGCCGCCGCCTGTGCGTCCCCCCTGGGGGTAGGACTTGGAATAAGGGAACGGGAAATGTGTATCCATTATTACCGGCTGCCGGAAACCAAACCGTTATTTCTGTCGACTGGCGGGAACGGCCCGGCTGTATGGCGGTGGTTCGGCTATAATGCTGCCAGGCTGGTTAAAGGCACACCATTTAAGCCCCAGCCAGATGTCCAGACCGCACCGTCCGGTGTGGCAGAGCCGGATAGCGCGGCAGAGCTTAAAGACATGATTGTCCGTACTATTTACAAAGTCCTTCAGGAGCAAATAACCCCACCACGTCCATGAGGAGGTGGATACATGGCTAATAATGCCTTAGGTATGATTGAAACAGTAGGCCTGGCCGCTGCAATTGAGGCCGCAGATGCCGCGGTCAAAGCGGCAAGTGTCACTTTGCTCGGCTACGAACTGACCAGGGGCGGTGGCTTAGTGCTGGTCAAATTGATCGGAGATGTAGGAGCGGTTAAGGCCGCGGTCGCAGCCGGCGCCCAGTCAGCCCAGAAGGTCAACAAAGTGTGGTCCACTCATGTTATCGCCCGGCCGCACCGGGAAGTGGCGCCAATCATCCAGAGCAGGGAAACAGTAGGGTGTCAGGCGGCCGCGCACCCCGCCGCATTGGGGGAAAGCGGTCTTATGCCGGAAAAGACCGGCGGGGAAGACTATCAGGAGGAATACGAACTTGCCGAATTGGATAAGCCGGATGACGGTAATGACCAGCAGGAAGAGATTGTACCGACTAAGCGAGGGGGCGAACTCTGCAATCTCTGCGGTGATCCGGCGTGCGGGCGAAAAAAAGGCGAACCCAAGTCAACCTGCATCAATTACAAAAAGGGATATAAGGAGGACGAATAAATGCGGGGAGAAGCATTAGGCATGGTAGAAACCAAAGGTTTGGTAGGCGCGGTAGAAGCGGCTGACGCCATGGTTAAGGCGGCTAATGTCACCCTCGTTGGTTATGAAAAAATTGGCTCAGGGCTGGTCACCGTCATGGTGCGCGGCGATGTGGGGGCAGTCAAGGCAGCCACCGATGCCGGCGCCAGCGCTGCCCAGAAAGTAAGCGAACTTGTATCCGTCCACGTCATTCCGCGGCCTCACGCCGACGTGGAAAAAATCCTGCCCAAAACCAGCGGCTGAGCGGCGCCGCGCCGAAAAGCAGGTGACCTAGGTGGAACAAAGCGTTATTGAAAAAATCGTCGCCGAAGTTCTAGCCCGGCTACAAGATAAGCCGTTAGACCATCGTGGTATTCCCGTGGGAATATCTAATCGCCATATCCACCTTTCCGTCCGGGACATCCAGGTACTGTTCGGTCCAGGGTATGAGCTGACCAAGCTGAAAGAACTTAATCAACCTGGCGAATTTGCCGCCAATGAGACGGTTATATTGGTAGGGCCCAAAGGAGTAATAAAGGACGTCCGCGTTTTAGGGCCGGTGCGTAAGTTTACCCAGGTGGAAATTTCCCGGACGGACGCCTTCCTGCTCGGCATCAATCCGCCAGTGCGGGATTCGGGACAAATTGCCGGGTCGGCCGGCATCACGGTGGTAGGCCCACATGGAGCGCTTGTCCTGACGGAAGGGGTTATTTGCGCTGCTCGGCACCTGCACATGAGCCCAAATGATGCCCTCCGCTTCGGAGTAAAAGACGGTGACCGCATTTGGGTGGAAATAGAAGGCGAGCGCGGGACAATTTTTAAAAATGTATTGGTACGGGTTCATCCCAATTTTCGCCTGGAACTGCACCTGGATATCGATGAAGCCAACGCCGCGGGGGTAAAGAACGGCGATATAGTCAGAATATGGCAAGAGAGAGTTAATATGGCGGGAATGTCGCCGCCTCAGGTCCTATCCGCGATGGATATACAGCCAGCGGCGTCGCCTGCCAAGAGAAGAGTGGTCAACGCCGAGGCAATAAAAGAGGCGGCGTTGAGCGGCGCCAAGGTCTTTACGGTAGCTAAAGGCGAGATCGTGACTCCTTTGGCGCGCGATATTGCCCGGGAGTGCGGCGTGGAAATTGTCGTTGCCGACAGTTAGTGCGTGTTCCCGGTTAGGAGAGAATAGTCATGGTGATAGGCAAAGTTATCGGCAATGTGGTGGCCACTCGCAAGGACGACAGCCTGGTAGGCAGCAAGCTGCTTATTGTCCGTCCGATCGACCTTACCGGACAAGGCGCTGTCCGGCCGTACGTAGCAGTGGATACAGTCGGGGCGGGTAACGGCGATAATGTGCTGATAGTAGAAGGCAGCTCGGCCCGGCATGTCCTGGGTAAGCCTGACGGTGCCGTCGATGCCGCGATTGTTGGAATTATCGACAGCATTGAGGTGGATCAGGAGTTATGAAAATCTATACCAAAACGGGGGATCGCGGGGAAACCAGTCTGCTGAGCGGCCAGCGGGTGCCCAAGGACCATATCAGGGTGGATACGTACGGCACGATGGACGAAGCAGGTGCTGCCTTGGGGTTGGCCAAGGCGCTCACGATTAACGAACGGGCTGCTGCCATTATTGAACGGCTACAGACGGAGATTGTTGCTCTGAACGCCGACTTAGCCACCGAGGATTGTACAGGCGGCGGGCGCATTACTACGGTCCATGTTGCCGCGCTAGAAGCAACTATCGACAGCCTGACCCAGGAAATTATACCCTGTCAAGGGTTTGTCATTCCCGGCGCGTGTCCTGCCGGAGCCGCTCTTGATTTGTCCAGGACGATCGTGCGCCGGGCTGAGCGCAATGCGGTTGCCCTGCACAGGATTAGCACTCTTCCCTCATGCGTCCTGAAATATTTAAACCGCCTTTCTGATTTGCTGTTTGTCCTTGCCCGTTATGTCGAACAGGAAGAACTGGTAACGTCGGTGACCAGCCGGACAATCAGGGAACTGAACAAAATAAATGACATGAGCAGAGGAGGACGCAAAACCATGCTGGAAAAGGCGAAAAACCTAATCAACGCGGCTGAAAGAAAAGCTGCTGAAATCGGCGTACCCATGGTCATTACCGTCGTGGATGACGGGGGCAACCTGGTAGCCCAGCACCGCATGGACGGAGCTCTACTGGCCAGCATTGCCATATCGCGGGATAAAGCCTATACGGCGGTGGCGCTTAAGATGCCTACTCACCAGGCCGCTGCTTTGGCCCAGCCAGGACAGCCGCTGTTTGGTCTTAATACCATTGACGGCGGACGATTGGTAATTTTCGGCGGAGGTCTGCCGATAATTGACAACGGCAAGATAGTGGGGGGTATCGGGGTGAGCGGCGGCACAGTCGACGAGGACATCGCTGTGGCGCAGGCTGCCCTGGCGGCTTGGTGACGGGCGGTATTCATAAAGAGGTGAGCTGCTTATGGTTGGGGAACAAAAGTTTATTTCGCAAATTGTGGCAGAAGTTTTAGCCAGGTTACAAGAAGAACAGAGTAATCGTACCAAACTGGGGTGCGGCATTTTTCCCACCATGGAGGAGGCTATCGATGCAGCCCAGCGGGCCTTTCGCAAACTGCGTACCATGTCGAAGGAAAAAAGGGAAGAACTGGTACGGGCCATGCGCGACGTCGCTTATACCAACGCCCGGCTGCTGGCGGAAATGGCAGTGGCCGAAACAGGCATGGGGCGGGTAGCTGACAAAATAATCAAAAATCAGCTGGCTGCCCGCAGAACGCCTGGCACGGAAGACCTCAAGACCGAGGCCTGGACAGGCGATTGCGGCCTTACCGTGGTAGAAATGGCGCCTTACGGCGTCATCGGCGCTATTACACCTACTACTAATCCGTCTGCAACTATCATCAACAATAGCATTGGCATGATTGCCGCCGGCAATGCCGTGGTCTTCAGCCCTCATCCGACGGCAAAAAATACATCTTTAAAAACAGTGGAAATACTTAATGAAGCCATCATTAAAGCCGGCGGCCCGCCCGACCTGTTGACCACGGTGGCTGAGCCGTCTATCGAGGTTGCTAATTGCCTGATGCGCCACCACCAGATTAACTTGCTCGTTGCTACCGGCGGGCCGGCGGTTGTCAAAGCCGTTTTGTCATCAGGAAAAAAAGCCATCGGCGCAGGAGCCGGTAACCCGCCGGTAGTTGTGGACGAAACGGCAGATATTGCCAAGGCAGCGCAATCCATTATTGCCGGCTGCTCCTTTGACAACAACTTGCCATGTATTGCTGAAAAAGAAGCAATTGTTGTCGGTAGTGTGGCTGATGAACTTATGGCGTACATGCGCAAATACGGAGGCTATCAGATTAAAGGTAAAGCAATTGATGACTTGATGAAAGTGGTTTTAACCGAAACCAGCCATCAGGCTGCCGCCGGCTGTACGGATAAGCACCGTAAAACCTACAGCGTCAATAAAGCTTACGTAGGCAAAGATGCCCATGTATTGCTCAGAACCATCGGTATTGACGTGCCTGACTCAGTACGTACCATCTTCTGTGAAGTTGACGAAGACCATCCGTTTGTGACAGAAGAACTGATGATGCCCATTTTACCCGTTGTACAGGTTAAAAATATTGATGCAGCCATCGAATTAGCAGTAAAAGTTGAACATGGCAATCGGCACACAGCGGTGATGCATTCCAAGAATGTGGATAATATGACTAATTTCGCCCGAGCTATTCAGACTACCATTTTTGTCAAAAACGGACCTTCATACGCCGGTATCGGCATAGGTGGCGAAGGATTTACTACCTTTACCATTGCCGGGCCGACCGGTGAGGGACTTACCTCGGCCCGGACCTTTACGCGCCAGCGCCGCTGCGTCTTGGTAGACGGTTTTTCCATCGTATGAAAATCCTGTTGCGTTATGGTTAATTAGCAAGAGGAGAGGTTATCATGGCTAACAAGATTGTCGCTGCCGTAAAAGCAGCAGGAGTGGTTGGCGCCGGGGGAGCTGGTTTTCCTACCCATATAAAAATCGACAATGCTGCCGAAGTAGTTATTGCCAACGGCGCAGAGTGTGAGCCGCTGCTAAGGGCTCACCGACATCTTATGGCCGGCGAAAGTGAGCAAATTATTCACGGCCTTAAAGCGGTCATGACTACTACCGGGGCTAGTCAAGGATATATCGCCCTCAAGGCCAAATATGTTACTGCCATAAAAAATCTTGAAACCGTCCTTGCTCGCTTAGGTGAGCAAAATATCCAACTTTTTTTTCTGCCTGATTTTTATCCTGCTGGCGACGAACACGTCTTGGTCCACGAAGTGACCGGCAGGATTATTCCTGAGGGCGGTATTCCCTTAAATGTTGGCGCCGTCGTCTGCAATGTGGAGACACTGTTTAACATAGCCCAGGCAGTGTCCGGGATACCGGTTACAACTAAGTATGTCACAGTAACAGGGGCTGTGCGCAAGCCTGTGACGATCAAAGTGCCTGTCGGGACTAAAGCGAGTGAATTAATAGCCGCTGCCGGCGGTCCGACAGTAAACGACTATGTCATAATTGACGGCGGGCCGATGATGGGAAAAATTGTTAGTGAGAATGCGCCAGTGACCAAAACAACTAGCGGACTAATCGTTTTACCACGTAATAATCCTCTGGTGACGCAAAAAAATTTATCGTGGCAGGTTATTACCAACCATGCCAAGGCGGCATGTTGCAGCTGTCGGGCGTGCACTGATTGTTGTCCGCGTTATCTCCTGGGCCATAGCCTGGAACCGCACCGCATCATGCAGGCGGTAGGCAACGGTTTCACCGGAAATCTTACTACTATTACCAGGGTGTTTCTCTGTTCGGAATGTGGCGCCTGCGAAACCTTCGGTTGCACTATGGGCCTGTCGCCCCGGAGGGTAAATGCTGAACTCAAGCGGTTACTTATTCAAAGTGGCGTAAAAAATCCTCACCGAGCTGTGCCGGCAGGTGTAAGGGCGGGCCGTGAATACCGCCGTATTCCCGCCAAACGCCTTGTGAGCCGCCTGGGTCTGACTGCTTACGACGTGGAAGCGCCGTTAAGCCGGGAGAAATGGGAGCCCGCAGAAGTACGGCTGCCGCTGATTCAACACATCGGCGCCGCGACCGTGCCGGTAGTTAAAGCGGGCGATGCCGTTAAAGCCGGTGATCTTATCGCCATTACCCCTGCTGGTGTGGTAGGAGCTAATGTCCACGCCAGCATTACCGGCACGGTTTATGCCATTGAAGACTTTATTACCATCCGGACGGAGAAATAACGGGAGGGATATGGATGAAACGTGCTATCGGATTATTAGAAATAAAAAATGTCGCCAGGGGCATATTTATTGCTGATGCTATGCTAAAAGCAGGCAATGTCGAACTCATTTCTGCCCTTTCCCTCTGTCCGGGGAAGTATATCATCATGGTTGCCGGCGATGTCGGCGCGGTTCAGAGTGCGGTAAACAGCGGGCGGAACGCAGGTCAGGAATTTGTGGTTGACGATTTTATTCTACCCAATGTACACCCGTCGCTTTTTCCTGCGCTGGCTGGCTGCACAGAAATCAAATCATTGGGAGCACTGGGAATAATAGAGACTTTTTCGGCGGCTTCGGCAGTTGCAGCCGCCGATACGGCGGCCAAAGCAGCGCCGGTGGAACTGGTCGAAATTCGTCTGGCCCGAGGGTTGGGCGGTAAAGCGGTAATAACGTTAACCGGTGACGTAGGGGCTGTAACGGCAGCAGTACAAGCCGGTAGCACGGCCATTGAAGAAAGCGGCTTTCTAGTTGACAGAGTCGTGCTGGCTGCGCCACACAAAGATTTGCATGAAGCAATTCTTTAATAAAATTAAATTGACGAGAGGGGATAGCTATGAAGCGGGTAATGATTTCACCTAACCGTTATGTACAAGGAGCGGGAGTGATCAGCGAAATTGGTAACCAAGTGAAGCTTCTTGGCAGCAAAGCGCTGGTGCTTGGCGGTAAGACCGCCCTAGCTAACGTACGAACAGTCTTGGAAAAAAGTTTTGCTGATAATAAATTGGGCTTGGTTATCGAAAATTTTGGCGGAGAATGCTGCCAAAAGGAAATAGACCGACTGGTAGTTAGTGCTAAAACAAACCAAGCCGACGTAATTATTGGCGTGGGGGGCGGCAAAGCGCTGGACACTGCCAAAGCAGTGGCCTATTATGCCAAGTTGCCGGTGGCAATTGTACCGACTATCGCCGCAACAGATGCGCCGTGCAGCGCCTTATCGGTTATTTATAATGATAACGGTGTTTTCGAATCCTATCTGCTACTACCCAAAAATCCTGACTTGGTATTAGTCGATACAGCTGTTATCGTCAAGGCTCCCGTCCGTCTGCTTGTGGCCGGCATGGGGGACGCTTTGGCCACTTGGTTCGAAGCAGATGCTTGCGCCAAAGCTTTTGCCGGCAATTTGCCTGGAGGTATGTCAACGGCAGCTGCGCTAAGCCTTGCGCGGCTGTGCTATGATATCCTAATCGAATATGGTCATCAAGCCAAACTAGCAGTAGAAAAGGGTGTCGTCACCGGAGCAGTGGAAAAAGTGGTGGAAGCCAACACGCTTTTAAGTGGTATCGGATTCGAAAGCTCAGGTCTGGCGGCAGCGCATGCCGTACATAATGGGTTTACCGTATTAGAAGAAACCCATCACATGTATCATGGCGAGAAAGTGGCGTTTGGTACCTTAGTCCAGCTGGTCTTAGAAAATCGGTCTACCGGTGAAATCAATGAAGTGTTGGAATTCTGCGGTAAGGTAGGCCTTCCGGTGACTTTGGCCGAAATAGGAGTGTCCCAAATAACGGAAGAAAAAATCTGGAAAGTAGCCCAGACAGCGTGTGCCCCTGGTGAAACTATTCATAACGAGCCGTTCCCGGTAAGTCCCGAAATGGTTTATGCGGCAATTATGGCCGCCGATGCTCTTGGTTCAGTTTACAAGGCAGGTAAATAGGATGATTTATTGATGTATAAACTCAAAATAGCCACATGATTTCTCTTGTTTTAGCGCCTGTCTAATGATATTATAGTATCGATAGAAAGTTTGTTTTGGCTTTATACGGGGGGACTTTAATGGCGGGCAGCATTGTCAGTTTGTTGTTTAACAGCCCCGTTATTCCGGCAGTTCGAACCCCTGATGATTTCAAATTTGCCCTCACCCAAACTACCGCTCCCAGCATTATCCTTTTATTTGGCGACATTAACATGTTGCCTGACTTATTGGCGCAAGCGCAGCAGTATCATAAACGGCTTGTACTGCACCTTGACTTGTTTGAAGGAGTCGGTAAAGACAAAGCTGGCATTCAATTCTTGGCCCGCCTCGGAGTAAGTGCCGTAATTACGACCAAATCGCAATTGGCCAAGATAGCCCGTGAACAGGGAATGATCGTTGTCCAGCGGCTGTTTATCATGGATTCGGAAGCCGTCAGAACAGGGATCCATTTACTTACCCATTTCAAGCCCGATGCGCTGGAAATTCTTCCTGCTTCTGTTCCTGGCAGCGTAGTACAGAAGTTAATCAGGGAAACTGGCCTGCCGATTTTGGCCGGTGGGCTTATTGAGGGCACAGAAGATGTAGCCGAGGCGCTGCAAAAGGGGATATGCGCCGTGAGCACCAACAAGCGGGAGTTATGGAAGCTTAGGTTTTAATTAACTTAATATTGCGGACTAGACATGGAGAAGTCCAATTACATTCGGCAATTACGGGTTGCCGGTGTAATTGGACTTTTTGTTTTCTAAACATATAACAAAGGGGTGGCAAAATGCAGTACGCTACAGTTGTGGTAATTGGCGGCGGAGCTACCGGGACCGGCATTCTAAGGGACCTAGCAATGCGGGGGATCAAAGCCGTGCTGTTAGAACAGCGCGACCTGGCATACGGCACCAGTTCGCGGTTTCACGGCCTGTTGCACAGCGGTGGTCGGTACGCCGTGAAGGACCCGGAATCGGCACGGGAATGCATTGAGGAAAACCGCATACTGCGCCGCATTGGCCGTTACTGTGTCGAGGAAACAGAAGGCTTTTTCGTCCGGCTGCCGGAAGATGATGAGAAATATGAACAACAGTGGGTTGAATCTTGCGCCCGGCTGGGCATCCCGGCTGTCCCCATTTCACCGCAAGAAGCCCGACGCCTCGAACCTTGTTTATCACCGCGGATTAAAACAGTCTACCGTGTCCCTGATGCTGCGATCGACGGTTTTAGGCTGGTCTGGCAAAATGCCGCCTCGGCTGCCAGATACGGCGGCAGTGTTCGTACTTATTCTGAAGTTATTAAAATTGAGCATGTCAATAACCGGGTAGTCAGGGTGAAGGTAAGGAACACCTTAACGGGGGAAACGGACGCTATTGCCTGCGATTATGTGATTAATGCCGCTGGTCCGTGGGTAGGACAAGTTGGCGCTTTAGCAGGCGTTACAGTTGATGTAAAGCCTGATCGTGGGACGCTGATCGCCTTTAACCACCGGCTTAGCAACCGGGTAATCAACCGCTTGCGTCCGCCGTCTGACGCCGATATTTTTGTGCCCCACGGCACGGTTACCATTCTGGGGACGACTTCAGTGCCGACAGACAGACCCGATGACTTTCAGGTCAGGACGGAAGACGTCCTTAGCCAGCTGCGTACCGGCCAAGTCCTGTTCGAAGACTTGGAGAGGTACCGGATATTGCGGGCGTTTGCCGGGACCCGTCCATTATACAGCGCCGACGCCAAAGGGCGGGCTGCTGCCCGCACTTTTGCGGTTATCGACCATGCCAAGACGGATGGGCTGTATGGTTTTATCAGCGTGGCCGGCGGCAAATTGACGACCTACCGTTTGATGGCGGAAAAAACGGTAGATGTGATTTGCCAGTATTTAAACATAAAAGAACCGTGCCGGACTGCCGTTGAGCCCCTTGTTCCTGAACATTCGCCCGAAAAAATTAATGAAGCGCGCCGCTATTTCCCCGCTTTCGGCGCCGAAAAGGCAGTGGCGCGGCTTGGATCTGACCTTGACGGTGTTCTGAACCGGCTTAAGCATGATAATACTGCCCGGCAGTTAGTCTGTGAATGCGAACTGGTTACACTGGGTGAATTACGGGAAGTTGCCGCCGGGGATAAGAGTTTTTGTCTTGATGATATACGGCGTAAGACGCGCATGGGCATGGGAACTTGTCAGGGGACTTTTTGTGCCTTACGCAGCGTCGGAGCGGTAGTTGCCGAAGGACTGGAAAAAGACAGGACGCCCTGTGGTCTGCTTAAAGATTTTCTACAATCACGCTGGTCAGGAATCCGTCCGGTCTTGTGGGGCAGCCAGCTGCGCGAGGCGGAACTTATGCGGGCCGTTTACGGTGCTACGCTCAATATTGATGGAGTGGTGCAGTGTGAGAGAAAGTGATGTAATTGTCATCGGCGGTGGCCTGGCAGGGCTTATGGCCGCCGCTACGGCTGCCCGGCAGGGCAAAAAGGTGACACTGTTAACAAAAGGTGCGGGGACACTGACGGTTGGCAGTGGCGTCATAGACGTTTTGGGCTATGTGAACGCCACTGCAGTAATCAGTCCTTATCAGTCAATTACTGCCTTAAGTGCTGATCACCCCTATACGATAATGGGCCGGGAAACCGTAGAGCAGGGACTGGAGAGTTTTTTGGCCATTTGCCGGGAAGAAGGTTACCCTTTTGCTGGCAGCTTACACCAGAATATCTGGCTGCCGACTGTCGCAGGTACGCTCAAACCCAGCTGTCTCGTGCCTGAAACAATGAACCCCCTGGGTATGGAATGTGCGGCCAAAGTGGTTGTTGTAGGGTTCCGGGGCCTAAAGGACTTTTATCCGCAGCTTGTGGTGAAAGGCCTGAAGCAGATCGCGCCTTACCGCGGTAATTACCATATTATGGAAATCGACCTGCAGCTGACCGGCGGCCGGGATGTAACTTTCCTGGACATTGCCCGGCGACTGGACACGGCTGAGGGCCGTGGCAGTCTGGTTAAACATTTGAGCGCCCATGTCGGGTCTGGCGACTGGGTGCTGCTGCCCCCTGTCCTGGGGACGGAACCGGACTATAACATATGGAAACAATTAGAACAAGAACTTGGCTGCCGACTGGTCGAACTGGTCGCTCCGCCACCGGCGGTTACCGGAAGCAGGCTGCATAAATTATTTGTACGCCACCTTAGGCGGCTGGGAGTAAATATCGTTGAAAACGCTTTCGT
The DNA here is from genome assembly GCF_900102435.1 of Sporolituus thermophilus DSM 23256. NCBI lineage: Bacteria > Bacillati > Bacillota > Negativicutes > Selenomonadales > Sporomusaceae > Thermosinus > Thermosinus thermophilus. Next base: position 35,064 of record NZ_FNBU01000015.1, read on the forward strand.
GCGCTCAGCCGATTACAGCAAGCACCACTGCCGGGCAGTGATAACCCAGGGGTGGGGCCGTGAGCGTGAGTATTTTGCCGATGCATTCATCCTGGCAACAGGCGGTTTCCTGGGCGGTGGGCTTATCGCAGAGCCGAACCGCGTATACGAGCCGATTTTTGGGTTGCCAGTAGAAATTCCTGCTGCTTGGGAAATGTGGAGCAATCGTGATTTGTTTGATTGCACCGGGCACATGTTTGGGCGGGCGGGCATCCGGATAAACGGACAATTGCGCCCTCTTGGCCCAAACGGGCAGGTAGTTCTGGAAAATGTTTATCTTGCCGGCAAGATGCTGGCCGGCTATGATTACTGCCTGGAAAAGTCGGGTAACGGTGTGGCGGTTGTTTCTGGTTACCAGGCAGCAATATTGGCGTTGGCGGGGGTGAAGGGATGCTAAAACACAAATGCCTGGACCAATGTATCGCCTGCACGGCCTGTACCGTACAATGCCCGGTAACAGCCGCGGCACGCGAGTTTGCCGGTCCGAAAATGGTTGGGCCGGCTTTGGAAAGATTCCGCCTGTTCGACCAGGACATTGAAAATTCTGCTGATTATTGTACAAACTGCAAAAACTGCGATATAACGTGCCCGTCAAGTGTGCCGGTTTCACTGTTCAGTACGTTGGCCAAAGCCCAGTACCGTCGGCAAAACGGCAAAAGCCTGCGCGACTGGATACTCGTAAACGGCGAAATGTTTGCCCGGTTAGCCAGTCCGGTTGCATCGGTAGCCAATATGGCCATGAATAACCCCGTTGTCAGAACGATGCTGAAAGCCGTCGGCATTGCCGACCGCCCGCTACCCAAGTATGCTGTCAGAAACTTTTACCGTCAGTTCGCAGAATTAAGACAACGGCGTTTTCCAGACAAAATCGTGTTTTTTCCGGGCTGCTATATTGGCTACAATGATCCGCAGGTAGGAATGGATCTGGTAGCAATATTGCAGGCCAGCCGCTATGAAGTTATAGTTCCTGACGTTGTTTGCTGCGGTACCCCTGCCGTTGCTAACGGCTACCTTGAACTGGCGGAAGAAAAGGCAAGGCGCAACCTGCGTGAATTAAGGCGCTGGGCCCGGGAGGGCTGGCCGATTGTCACTTGCTGCACCAGCTGCGGTTTGACGCTGCGGCAGGAATATTGGGAACTGTTTCAGGCAGATGGGGCGGACGAGGTCGCCAGCCAGCACTACGATGCCGGAGAGTTTTTATTGGAAATGCTTGAACAAGGGCGTTTGAATTCTGAGTTTATTCCCCTTGCGGGCAAGTACCTGTATCATGCCCCCTGTCACCTGCGGGCCCAGGGTATCGGCCTTCCCGGTCTGGAGCTGCTGCGGTCCATTCCGGGCTGCGAGGTTAACGTGGCCGATGCTGGTTGTTGCGGCATTGCCGGCAGTTACGGTTTTAAAAAAGATAAATATGATATTGCCATGAAAATCGGCGAGCGCTTGTTCACAAAAATAAAGGACAGCCAAGCAGACATGGTGGTGACGGAATGCGGGACGTGCCGTATTCAGATTGAATATGCTACCGGGGTTAAGGCGGTGCACCCCGTATCGCTGTTTAAACAAGCGCTGCGCCTTGACCGGGTCGGGTAACTGACTCAGGCATTTTACCCAACAATGTTATTTCCAAAAAGTTTGGTAGGCCCTCTGAAACCCGAGCAGCAGGTATGAACGGAAGCAACATAGAAAGATAATGTTGAGGTGGGACATACTGGTTAACGGGTGATTATAGTGAATATACGCTGTGCCGTTTGTCTGCTTATCGTTTTTTTGTGTGTGCTTATCAGCGGCTGCCAACAAAATGCAAGGCCATATATTGATTTTCGTCAAAAAGAAACTCACGCTGCCTATAACCCTGTTGAAGCTTCCCCGAAGCCGTTGCGCATTGCCCTGGCTTCCGTGCTGTCGCCGAAGGAGACTATTAGTCACTACCGCAGAATTGCCCAATATATTTCGGGGCGGCTGGGGTTCCCCGCTGTCCTTGTTCAGCGTACGACCTATGAAGAACTGAATATGCTTCTTGCTAACGGCGAAGCGGATGTAGCGTTTTCCTCCACTGGCGCTTACAGTGCTTACCGCGGTATGGCCGAGACGGAAATTCTGGCCATGGCTGAATATCAGGGTACTACTTTATATCTGGCGTATGTAATTGTGCCGAAAACCAGCCCCGTGGAAAAATTGGACGACCTTAGGGGAAAAGTTTTTGCCTTTACCGACCCGCTTAGCTATTCCGGTCACATGTGCATCGTCGATTACTTGTGGCAGCGGCGGGAAGTCCCGGAAAAATTTTTCAGCCGGTATATTTATACTTATAATCATGACAAATCGGTGTGGGCAGTGGCGAACAATCTCGCTGACGGCGCCAGCGTCGACAGCATGATTTATGACTATGTGGCCGCAACGAAACCCGAAATTGCCGCCAATGTGCGGATTATTGCCACCATCGGCCCGGCGCCGACCGGGCCGGTGGTAATACGCAAAAACTTAAGTCCCGAACTGAAGGCACAACTTAGGATGGTTTTTCTTGACATGGATAAAGACCCCCAAATGCGGACAGCCCTCCAAGGCCTGTTGATCGACCGGTTTGTGCCGCCTCAGCCTGAACTTTATGAACCCCTGCGCCGACTATATGACCGAGCGGGTGGGTTGCCATGAGGTGGCTGGGGCGCTTGAGTATCTACTATAAGGTGAACGGCATTATCGTTGGTATGCTGCTGTTGGTAGGGCTGTTGGTATGGATTGTGATCCGTCAGGCCACCGTTGATCTGTTGGGACAACAAATGGAGAAGCGTGGCCTGGAAGTGGCTAATTATATCGCTGCTCTCAGCGCCAATGATATTTTGCTGGACAACCACTACGCTCTCTATGAACGAATAAGTAAAACACAACACAATACGGAAGACGTAAGGTATGTCCTGATTACCGATTATACTGGCCGCATTCTGGCCCATACATTTTCTGACGGGCTGCCGCGAGGACTGGCAACGCTGAGGGATAGCGGCGGTTCATTAGCGGTAATTAAGTTTGACACCAATGAAGGTACTATCCGGGAAGTAATGGTCCCCATTGAAAACGGGGACATCGGTTTTGTCCGCGTTGGCATGTCGGAAAACAGCACTCAGCAATTATTAAATAAAACAAACCGCAACTTTTTTATTGGTATTATAATGATGTGCGTTATTGCCACTTTTTTGGCTACATGGCTGACTTCCGTAATTATCCGGCCTATTCGCAGCCTGGCTGAAGCTGTTGCTAAAATCCAGAGCGGCAATCTTTCCGCCCGGGTAGAGGCGAAAACAGGCGATGAAGTGGGGCTTTTGGCAGTCGCGTTTAATCAAATGGTCGCCGGTCTCAAGGAGAAAGAGAAGGAAAATAATCTATTACTGGAAGAGCTCAGGCATAAGGAAGCCATGCGCACCTTTCTGATAAAAAAACTTTTCACCATTCAGGAGGATGAGCGTAAGCGCATATCAAGGGAACTCCATGACGAGACGGGACAGTTGCTGGCGTCGCTGCTTGCTTATATGAAACTCTTGCTTTCCAAGCTGACCGACCAGCAGCAAAAAGAGCTTTTGCAGGAGGCTCGTGACGTAGCGGTAAACGCGCTGGAAGGCTTGCGAAAAATTGCTGTAGAATTAAGGCCGCCGGTACTGGACGATTTAGGGGTCACGGCGGCTATGCAAAAATATATCCAGACTTTTAGCAGACAACAGGGGTTGAAGGTACATTTTTCTGCTCCGGAGGAACAGCTGGAGTTGGATCCGGAAATCTCCCTGGCGCTTTACCGCATACTGCAGGAGAGCCTTACAAATATTGCCAAACATGCAAGGGCATCAAATGTCTATGTTTGTTTGTCCGCCGCCGACCAAACCGTAAGGCTAATTGTCCGTGACGACGGCCTGGGGATTAACGGGAGCCTTGAGTCTGCCGGCCCAAAAAACCGGTTGGGCATTTACGGCATGAAAGAACGGGCCGAACTTTTGGGCGGCAGCCTCGACATTCATTCGGAAAACGGTTGCGGTACTGTTGTCATTGTTGTATTGCCGAAAATTTTGTCTAACGTCCTTAAGTGAGCGGGGTTGATCATATGGCGAAAATAAAAATTATCCTGGCCGATGACCATGCGGTTCTTCGGGCTGGCCTGAAACTGCTGCTCAATAATGAGCCGGACTTTACTGTCGCGGGCGAGGCAGCTGACGGGCAGCAAGTGCTGCGTTTGCTGGAAAGAGAAACGGCTGACGTATTGATACTTGACTTGGCTATGCCTGTCATGGGGGGGCTGGAAGTCATCAGGGAGCTCAAGAGCCGTGGCTGCCCGGTAAAAATCCTGGTGCTGACGATGCATGAAGACGAGCAGTATTTGAAAGAAGCAATGCGGATTGGGGCGTTAGGATATGTGGAAAAGAAAGCCGTCGATACGGAGCTGTTTCAGGCAATCCGGACGGTCGCTAAAGGCCGGCGGTACTTAAACCCCGCCAAGACTCAGGAACTGCTGGGCAGTCTATTGGCAGGCGCTGCCGCACACCCTGCCGATGATCCTTACACGTTGTTGAGCTTTCGGGAGCGGGAAGTGCTTAAATATATGGTTAGAGGCTATTCATTGAGCGAGATTGCGAAAATGTTATGCATCAGCGTTAAGACGGTGGATACGCACAAGACCAGGATTATGAATAAGCTAGGATATACGGAAAAAAGCCAGTTGGTGGAATATGCCTTAAAGCATGGGCTATTGACAACAAAATTAACCCGGTAGGAATTTTTCCTACGGGGTTTTCTCATTTTTTCTTACTGCAAAATCAGCATTTTGCTGATATGAGAATTTTCCGTTAACGGCAATAATTGGAGATGAAGTGGAGAAATGGAGAAAGAGAGGGTGAAAATTTTATGTCGGAAACCACTAAGGCTACATCAATATCGACGGCGGCACAAGCGAAAAAAGGCGGGTTGTTCAGTTTTTTTGAACCGGCCCCTCACATACCGCGCCTGCCTGACGAAAAAGTGGCCAAACTGTATCCCAAGTATCGTTTGCAGGTATTCATGAGCATTTTTATCGGTTATGCCACTTATTATTTGACGAGAAGTAACTTTCCCATGGCGGCTCCGCACCTTATCAAAAATTTAGGTTTTACTACCGCCGATATCGGCAATGTGCGCGCTGCCCTCGGCCTGGCGTACGGCCTGAGCAAGTTTGTCATGGCTACCTGGTCCGACCGGAGTAACCCCCGCTATTTCATGGCGGCAGGCCTGTTTTTGTCCGGGGTTGTGAATTTGTTCTTCCCGCTGACAACCAGTGTTACAATCATGTTTATCCTCATGTTTCTCAATGGCTGGTTCCAGGGGATGGGCTGGCCTCCCAGCGGCCGTACCATGACGCACTGGTTCTCGGTAAGTGAGCGCGGCACCAAGATGGCCATCTGGAACTGTGCCCACAATATTGGCGGCGGCATTATCGCGCCTATCTGCATCTGGGCACTGTTCTCCTTCGGCTGGCAAGGCATGTTCTATGTACCCGCTATCATTGCCATTGCCATCAGTTTCTTTATTATCGCTACTTTGCGGGACACACCGCAGTCAGTAGGCTTGCCGCCCATTGAAGAGTACAAAAATGACTATCCTGTTGCTGCTAAAGGCATTGACGCGGAAAAAGAATTGACGGTCAAAGAGATTTTATTTAAATATGTACTGAATAATAAATATGTGTGGACGATTGCTATTGCTAATGCTTTCGTATATTGCGTGCGTTACGGCGTGGTGGACTGGGCCCCGACCTACCTGATGCACATGAAACAGCTATCGGTGAAGAACGCCGGCTGGGGTTATTTTATTTACGAGTATGCCGGAATACCGGGAACGTTGCTGGCAGGCTGGCTGAGCGACAAATACTTCCGGGGGCGCCGTTCGCCGGTTAGTTTTATTTACATGATTGCAGTGCTGGCCGCCGTATTTGTTTACTGGAAAAACCCGGCTGGCAACCCGCTGGTGGACATTATCGCCCTGGCTGCTATCGGCTTCCTCATTTACGGACCGGTCATGCTGATCGGCGTCAGCGCCCTCGACATGGTACCGAAAAAAGCCGCCGGTACGGCTGCCGGGTTTACCGGATTATTCGGTTATCTCTTCGGGACGGTCGCCGCGAGCTCGGGCATCGGTTACGCCGTGAAAGCCTTCGGATGGGACGCCGGTTTCTACATTCTGATCGGCTCGTGCTTGCTGGCAATGTTGTTCCTGCTGTTTACCTGGAATTTCAAGCCGACGAGCGAAGCTGACGATGCCGCCTGCAAGGCGTAAATAGCAAATTAAACTTAATATCTGGGACTGGAGAGAACAAGAGATGGTCATCAAGTAGCGCCTGTAGCGGCAGGTGCCATTGCACCATCTCTTGCCTTTTTGCGATCTGGCTTAATGCGTTGGTCTATGTACAATGTTTGCCTGGAAAGACCAGCTATAAAAAAGTCAAGCCCTCTATGTTGAGAAATCCAATATAAAATTTGGCTGTTTTTAGGCACGACAAAAAGCCTTAGCAAAATGTTAAGCTTCATGTCTTACAAACAGTAAAGGTGGAGTAATGAAGGAAGTGAAGTTATGGCTGAACGAATGAAAGCAGATGTAGTAATCATCGGCGGCGGGATTGTCGGCGCGGCGATTGCGCGGGAGTTGGCAAGGTTTGAGCTTGATACCGTATTGGTAGAGCGCCATCCCGATGTCGCCATGGGAACTTCCAAAGCCAACAGCGGCATTTTACATGCCGGTTTTGACGCGCAACCGGGCACGCTTAAGGCGAAGCTAAATGTGCGTGGTAATGATTTATACCGTCGCCTGCAGGAGGAGCTGGACCTGGAAATCAAATGGCCCGGCTCACTGGTGATAGCCCACGATGCCGAAGGAATGCAAACAATTCACGAACTGCTGGACCGCGGCCGTGCCAATGGCGTTCCCGGCCTGGCCATTTTAGACAAGGAGGCAGTACTGGCGCGCGAACCTAATTTGACTAAAGACGTCGTGGGCGCGTTGTGGGCGCCGACGGCGGGAGTGATTTGCCCCTTTGGAGCGGCGATTGCGATGGCGGAAAATGCCGTTCAGAACGGCGTACGCGTCATCACTGAGTGCCCGGTCTATAAAATCGAAGCCGAGGGCGGCCAAATAAGGGGAGTACATACCGGCCGGGGGTTTATCAGCGCCCAGTTCGTCGTCAACGCCGCCGGTGTGCAAGCCGATGACCTGAGCAGGTCGGCGGGGGATGAAAGTTTTTCCATCAGGGCGCGCAAGGGCGAATATATTTTGTTCGACAAGACGGTAGGAAAATGGGTGAACAGTATTATTTTCCCGACGCCGAGCAAAGTGTCAAAAGGCATACTGGTTGCCCCTACCGTGCACGGCAATTTGTTTATCGGTCCTAATGCCCGGGAGGTGGATGACCGCGCCGACCTATCCACCACGCCGCAAGGACTTGCCGAAATTATCAACGGCGCCCGGCAGTTGGTGCCTGACTTGCCGCTGCATGCCGCAATCACCCAGTTTGCCGGGCTGCGGGCGGTAGCAGACGGCGGCGATTTTATCATCCGGCCGTCGGCGACGGTGCGCGGGCTTGTCCACGCCGCGGGCATACAGTCGCCGGGGCTGACGGCGGCGCCTGCCATTGCCGAGAAAGTAGTGGATATCCTGCGCGAGGAAGGGCTTAACTTAAGGCCGAAGGCCTCCTTCAACCCCATAAGGCCGCGGCGGGTCAGGTTTAATGAGCTGACAAGGGACCAACAACGGGAACTTGTAGCAAGAAATCCGTTATATGGGAGGGTTATCTGCCGCTGCGAGACGGTGACGGAAGGAGAGATTGTCGCTGCCATTCACGCCCCCTGCGGCGCTAGGACGGTTGACGGCGTAAAAAGGCGCACCCGGGCGGGGATGGGACGGTGCCAGGGCGGATTTTGCGGCCCGCGTGTTGTCGCCATCCTAGCGCGGGAACTTGGTATTCCGGTGACAGCTGTACGCAAGGACACTGCCCGGTCCTACCTGTTTTACGACAAAATCCCCAGAAGCTGTGAGGTGGACTGTCATGACAAAACGGAGTGCTGAACTTTGTTACGATGTAGCGGTAATCGGCGGGGGGCCGGCCGGACTAGCCGCCGCATACAGCGCGCGACAAAACGGCGCCAGACAGGTACTCATCATCGAGCGGGACCGGGAGCTTGGCGGCATATTGCAGCAGTGCATCCACAACGGCTTTGGCCTCCACCGTTTCCGTGAGGAACTGACCGGCCCGGGGTATGCCAGCCGTTATGTGAAACTGGTGGCCAACGACCCGGGAATTGCCGTACTGCTTGACACAATGGTGTTGGAAGTCGATCGGGACAAAACGGTCTGGGCGGTCAATCCCCGCGAGGGGCTGCTGGCGATCAGGACCAAGGCGATTGTTTTCGCCATGGGCTGCCGGGAACGGACCCGGGGCGCTATCCGCATTCCCGGCGGCCGGCCGGCAGGGGTGTTCACGGCGGGAGCCGCCCAGCGGATGGTCAATATGGAAGGATATTTGCCAGGAAAAAAGGTCGTCATTTTAGGATCGGGTGACATTGGCCTCATCATGGCCCGGCGTATGACGCTCGAAGGGGCAAAAGTTCAGGCGGTCATCGAGATCATGCCGTATTCTAACGGCTTAACGCGCAACATTGTCCAGTGCCTGGAGGACTATCACATCCCCCTGTATTTGTCCCACACTATCACCGCTATTCACGGCGGCGAACGGGTTACCGGGGTCACCGTTGCCAAGGTAGACGAAAACCGGCTGCCGCTGGCGGAAACGGAATTTGAACTGGCGTGCGACTGTGTACTCCTGTCGGTCGGCCTGATACCGGAAAACGAGCTGTCGCGGTCCGCCGGGGTGGAAATCGACAGCATCACTGGCGGCCCGGTAGTGGACCAGTTCCGCCAGACCTCGCTACCCGGTTTTTTCGCCGCAGGCAATGTAGTGCATGTTCATGACCTTGTGGATTTTGTGTCGGAAGAGGGGGAAACGGCAGGAAAATATGCGGCGCTGTACGCACAGGGTCATATGGGCGATTACGTTCGGAAGGTCATCGTCTTGACCGGCGACGGGATGCGGTCGGTTGTACCGCAGCGCCTTAGCCTCTACTCCGGCTCAGATGATCCTGTCCGCTTATTCATGCGCGTTGCCCGGCCCGAGCAGCGCGTCACCATCCAAGTAGAAGCAGGCGACCGAATAATCCAGGAGCGCCGGTTGCCTGTTGCCAAACCGAGCGAAATGGTTGTGGTGGATATCCCCGCCGATAAGCTGCACAATGTTGATGGCCAAATCGTCGTGTCAGTGAGACGTCAGGGTGGTGAAAAGCAATGAGTGAGATAAAGCGGCGCATCAGCTGCATTGTTTGTCCGCTAGGCTGTGAGGGAGAAATCGTACTCGAAGGAGGGCAGATTACCGCCGTAACCGGGTTCACCTGCCCACGCGGCCACCAGTACGCCCGGGAGGAAGTAACGGCGCCGAAACGGATGCTGACAACGACCGTCCGGGTGGTCGGTGGCCAGCTGCCACTCCTGCCGGTGGTCTCGAAAGGACCGCTGCCAAAGGACAAGATTGTCGCTTGCGCGCGGTTCTTGTCAACGGTAATTGTAACTGCACCAGTCTGTGAAGGCGATATTGTTTGCGAAAACATCCTCGGCCTTGGCGTTGACATCGTCGCCAGTCGGGATTTGCCAGTCGTTGATAAAAACTCACCCCAAAACGTGCTATGAACCGGATAGATTAATTTTTTGGTTGTTCTGTATAATAGCGCCTGTGATGTAACAGGCGCTATTATTTTAAGTAAGGGTTCGGTTGTAGTTCAAGTTTACTAATTTGGTCGCAGTACTTGAAGCAACACCATATTTGTCACTCTTATTAGTAGTTCTTGCTATTATAAGCCTGGCAAGTGTAAAATGAAATACTAGAGTTATATTTTGGTGGATAGTTTGGACAAGGAGAGCAATATGGCTGAGATTCATGGAGACATAGCTGGATTAAGAAAATCGACTATTTCCCGGCTGGAAAAGCTGTACGATTTCGTTGTACCTTCCGGTCAGGTTGCTACAGGAGAGATTATTCAACTTTTGGCTGAACTATCGGGCGAATTGAAGCGGGAAATAGCTCTCTATCTTAATCGCCGCGGCCAAGTTATTCGGGTAGCCATTGGGGATGCGACAACCGTAGGGCTTCCTCAGGCTAATGGGCGGCGTGCTTTAAACCGGTTAAGCGGCCTTCGATGTTTGCATACCCATCCCAGCGGTGATAGCCAGTTAAGTGATGTCGATCTGGCGTCGTTACGGGAAATGCGCTTTGATTTGATGGCTGCTTTGGGAGTTGAAGGTGGCGCCGTAAAACAAGTAAGTTTTGGTTATATCAGCGGCTGTCGGAATGACGAACTCCTTGTCCAAACTGTTGGACCGGTACGGTTAGAGGACTTTATTCTGCTGGATTTTTCCTTTTTGCTGAAACAGATTGAAGATCAGTTGGTCCACAGAAAACAAGCGAGCGAAGCTATTAAACCTGAGCGCGCCCTACTCGTAGGTATCGAAAAGGGCACTGGCTGGAATATTTCAGATTCTTTAAAAGAACTTGCTCAACTGGCGGAAACGGCCGGCGCACAGGTAGTAGATATAATCTCGCAGCGGCGTGAGCGGCCGGATGCCGCATTTTTTATCGGCCGCGGGAAAGTACACGAAATTAATCTCCTGCGTCAGTCCAAGGATATAAATCTAATCATTTTTGATGACGAACTGTCGCCAGCCCAACAACGTAACCTAGAACAGGCTTTGGGTATAAAAGTACTTGACCGCACGGCATTAATTTTAGATATTTTTGCTCAACGGGCGCGGACACGTGAGGGAAAGTTGCAAGTTGAACTGGCCCAACTTCGCTATAACCTGCCGCGTTTGGGCGGACAAGGTTTGGTATTGTCGCGGCTAGGTGGTGGAATTGGTACACGGGGCCCCGGCGAAACGAAACTCGAAGTCGATAAGCGACGTATTCGCGAGAGAATTGCCGATATCGAGGCTGAGATTGAGCAAATAAAAAAACATCGCAATTTGCATCGTGAACGTCGACAGAATGCCAATCTTCCTACGCTAGCGCTAGTAGGTTACACGAATGCCGGGAAATCGACACTGCTAAATACGTTGACCAACGCAGGCGTTCTGGCGGAGGATAAGCTTTTTGCCACTCTTGATCCTACAACTCGTCGGTTCAAGCTGCCAAACGGGCAAGAGGCATTACTTACCGATACCGTGGGGTTTATCCAAAAGCTACCGCATCAGCTAATTGCTGCATTTCGAGCAACTTTGGAAGAAGTGGTGCATGCTGATCTTTTACTGCATATTGTCGATGCGAGCTATCCGCGGTATGAGGAGCAAATGGGTTCGGTCTTTGAGGTATTGCGGGAACTTCAGGCAGATACCAAGGATATCATCACCGTCTTTAATAAAATTGATAAAATTGAAAACCCCAATATTATTGCTCGTCTCGTGCGCGAACCTGACAGTGTTGCCATATCAGCCCTAACCGGCTTGGGAATTGATAGCCTACTAGAGCAAGTGCAAAATAAGTTAAGAAATATTACCACAGATGTATGTTTGGTTATACCTTATTCCGAGACCGGACTCGTCAATCAGTTGTATGAACTTGGCTCTGTTATCAGCATTGATTATAAAACAGAAAATATTGTTGTCCACGCACAGTTACCTCACCAATTTCGAAAGCGTTTTGAACCCTATATGAAACAGGAGTGAACAAGTTTGCCACACTTTAGTAAAGAACTTTACGATCTTCGCACTGAGGCCATGCGCCGTGCGCAGCCCTTTTTCGCCATGGCTGATGCTATTGCTGAAGAAAATACCGCCCGGATCCTGGCGGTTTTTCGCAAACACCAAGTGACAGATTTTCATTTTCGTTCCACTACTGGTTATGGTTACGACGATGCGGGGCGTGATAAACTGGACCGAATTTGGGCGGATGTATGTGGTGCTGAAAAAGCGCTTTTCCGTATTCAGTTTGTCTCCGGAACTCATGCATTAGCGACTGTGTTATTTGGCCTTTTGCGGCCAGGCGACGAACTTGTAAGTGTTACCGGGTCGCCTTACGACACAATGCGCACTGTTATTGGGTACCCACAGGTAACACCAGGCTCTTTACGTGAGCTCGGGATAGATTACCGGGAAGTACCTATGGGAGAGAGCGGACCAGACTTAAATGCTATTGCTGCGGCTATACGTCCTAAAACAAAAATGGTTCTGATCCAGCGTTCACGGGGATATAGTTTACGTACTCCCCTCAATATTGACGATATCAGCAAGATTTGCGACTGTGTTAAAAGCTTGAAGAAGGATTGTATTTGTTTTGTTGATAACTGTTACGGCGAGTTTGTGGAAAAAGCCGAACCCACTGCAGTAGGCGCTGATATTATGGCTGGCTCGTTAATCAAGAACCCCGGAGGAGGATTTGCTCCGAGCGGGGGATATATCGCCGGTAAAGCAGACTTAGTAGAACTAGCCGCTTTTCGGTTAACCGCGCCAGGAATAGGAAGTGAGCTAGGTGCTTCACTCGTTGATAACCGGTTACTTTATCAAGGGCTTTTTATGGCACCGCACATCGTAGCCCAAGCGGTGAAAGGAGCTATTTTCGCGGCGGCTTTCTTTTCTTTATTAAATTATAAGACCAGACCGCTGCCAGAAGAACGGCGCAGCGATATCATACAGGCCATTGAATTAGGCTCTCCAGAAAAAATGATCGCATTTTGCCGGGGATTACAGAAATATTCCCCCGTCAATGCCCATTTTCAACCTGAGCCCAGCGTTATACCCGGTTATAGTGACGCCGTCATCATGGCTGCCGGTACGTTTGTTCAAGGGGCATCTATTGAACTAAGCGCCGACGGCCCAATACGTCCTCCATATGCCATTTATCTGCAGGGGGGACTTACATTCGAGCATGCCGTTCTTGGTGTAATGGGAGCCGCAGCCGAGATAACAGGTATGAAAAAATAGCATAAACCTGATAATTTAACGATAGCCGACAGGAAAATAGCTAAGCATGTCGAATAAAAGTGCCTGTAACATGAAAGATGGTATATTTTTTCTGGTGGGATTCTGTGGAATACATATTAATTAGCGTTTTTACAATACTTTTGACAACATTTCTGGTTTATAAAATTGCCAATCGTATATTTAACGTTCCTCTGCGAAAGAAACCACTCTTTCTTTGTGCTGCCTGCGCTCTATTCATTAGTTTGGTATTGCCGCGTATTGTTGTAGGTGTTACGGGATTGCTAGGTACGCTAGTAGTTTTGGCACTGTTTGCCGTTTTGTTTGCTTATTTTATTGCTTATTACGATAATCATGACCAATCCCCACCTGTTGCAGAAATACCTGTAGAAAAAGGCTTGATGGACGAAAAGGTAGCTACCGTAGAAACCGCGGAGGGCCCGCTACCGAAGGATAATGCCCGAACGCCGGAAGAGCAAGATACCATTATCCAAACAACTTTGAACGGTCAGGAGGTTACTGTGTCTCCTCCTTCCGTACGGTCCGATTTAAGTGACCAACCTCTGTCAGATGCACTGGATGATTTACTGGATTATGCTTTTCAGCAAAAAGAAGCAGGTAATCTTTGTTTAGCTCTAAAATATTTCCAACAGGCTCTAAAGCTCTATCCTGATAATGAGGTTAGCCCTTTGATAGTCGTAGAGATTGGGAGCATTTTAAAAAATAAAGGACAGTATGACGAAGCAATTAAGGTATTTGTCGAGGGACGCAATTTACCGGCGCTAAGGTCTAACAGCACTGTGCAACAGGATTTTATCAATACCATTGCATACCTGCGAATTGTTCGCAATGTTTTGTTACAGCGCCGTTTGGGATTTATCCCGTATGGAGAAATTCCTGCAGCGGTATTCGATGAAATTGACGCTGAGTTTCGTGAATGGCGAAAGTTGACTTAACATAATCTGAATTGGACAGGAGGTCTTTTCATGAAAAAAAGCGCAGAAATTCTTGGGTTACCTGTAATAAGTATTTTGGAAGGTAAAGAGTTAGGCACCGTTAAAGATTTGGTTATCGACGCCAGTGGTGGGACGGTTACTGCACTAATTGTCGACGACGAAAAATGGTATCTTGGCGCAAAATTACTACCGTTCGGGGCCATCACGGGTCTTGGTGAATATGCTATAACTGTTGACAGTAGTGATAATATTCTGTCGGTAGTTAAGTCGCCTGAGTTAGAACAATTACTAATCGAAAACGTAAAAGTGATCGGTACGAAGGTTGTGACCAAAGCTGGCCGCATTCAAGGTACGGTTAGCGAGATTATTATTGACGGTACCGGAAAAATTGCTGCCTGCGAAATTTCGGAAAGTAACGGGGCAATTGCCAGCGTACCGGCTCAACGTATCGTCACTTTTGGTAAAAGCGTTTTAATCATTACAGATGAAGATCAACCGGTGAACATTACTGCAGTAACGGCAAAAACGATGGAAAAACACGAGATACCTGTTGTGAATGAACGGTTAACAGTACAAACTACACCGTCTTCATCGGTAGCGGTACATTCTGGAAAAGAAACAGACGACGATTCTACGCGGAAATTTGACGAAAAACACCGTAAGTTTCTGCTAGGGAAAAAGGCCAGTCGCCGCATTGAAACCGATAACGGCATGATTATCGTCGATCAGGGCGGAGAGATTACCGAAGAAGTTTTACAAAAGGCCAAACTAGCTGGCAAATTCGTTGAACTATCCATGAGCGTACAGTGAGAGCCGCAAGTCCCCGCTTTTTGCGGGGGCTTTATATTATCTATCAGACCTAAAATAGCGAAAGGTGTTAGGCTGTGGAACCTGTAGCAACAAAGAGAAAAAACAATTTAATGTTATTCTTGCTAATTATATTTTTGTTTACAGCAGTAAGCTTTGGTGCTACCAATGCCGCTTTCATGGTTACGCAGAATATCTACCACGGTGTAACGGTTGAAGGTATACCTGTTGGGGGACTGACTGTCCAGGAAGCGGAGAGACGGTTAAGTACGCACTTTGGCGAACGTTTAAAGTATCCGTTGATAGAATTGCTTTATGAGAATAATAAGTGGGAAATTACGGCTAACCAAATAGATTTTTCGATAGATGCAGCTTCGCTTGCCAGGGAAGCTTACCAAATCGGTCGCAGAGGGGGAATACTTCAACAGCTGCGAGAACGCTATCTTGCCATTTATCATAGTTATTCGGTGCCTCTAGCAATGAGTTATAATCACGAAAAATTACAGTCGGTCGTTATCAAAATCGCCAAAGAAATGAATCGGGACGCTCAGAGTGCCTACCTTACCCAATACAAAGGCGGAGTTTTTATTGTTCCTGAGATCATTGGCGTAAAGGTAAATGTCGCGCAAACCGTCGCTGATATCGTAAGAAAAATGAACACAACCTTGCCAGTTAGGGCAGAAATATCGGTAGAAAAGGTGGTTCCGCCTATCCTTGCGCAAGACCTTGCTTCTATCGATGGCATTATAGCCGCCTATACCACCCAATTTGACCCACGCGACGAAAATCGAACACAGAATGTCCAATTAGCGGCAAAAAGCATTAATGGCGTTCTGGTACGGCCTGGGGATGTATTTTCTTTTAACACTCATGTGGGACCGCGACTGGCAGAACATGGTTACCGTGAAGCGCCTGTTTTTGTCGATGGTAGGTTAAGCACTGATTGGGGTGGAGGAGTGTGCCAAGTAAGCAGTACTTTGTATAATGCCGTACTACTGGCTGACTTGGAGATTGAAGAGCGAACCGCCCATTTTCGCCCACCCGGCTATGTCCCGCTCGGGCAAGATGCTACCGTAGCTGACAATCAACTGGATTTTAAATTTAGGAATACCACCGACTATAACATTTATCTTATGACCGAGGTAACGGGCAATCAACTAACCGTTAACATCTTCGGCAAACGGCTGCCTAATAGTCCGGAAATTCGCATCATTGCTGCCGACAAGCAAATAATTGAGCCGAAAACCGTAATAAAACAAGATCCAACCCTAGAACTGGGCAAAGAAGTTGTGGAATCGGAAGGACAAAAGGGATACCAAATCACTACCTACCGCATAAAGCTCAGCAACGGTCAGGAAATTGCCCGTGAATTTCTCGCCAGCGATGAATATAAACCTGTTGACCGGATAATCCGCGTCGGTATTAAAACCTCTCCCAAAGAATCTAGCAAGTGACAAGGCATACATCTGCTGTATACGTAAAAGGAAAACACCTTGCCATAAGACAAATTTTATGTAAGAACCTGTCACAAGGTGGGATGGCGATGTCCACTAATATCACTTTTGCAATCGGTCAGCCGCTTTATATCAGAATGGTATCTCCACAGAGTACGACCTATGTGACACGCATTCTTGCAATGTCTATGCATACCTTGACTATCAGTATTCCTTACGACGAGGGACGCATGCTCCTTTGGCCGGTAGGGACATGGCTAGAAGTGATTGCCTCAAACCCTGGAGGCGACTATGTATTTAATGCCGAAATACTCAGTCGTGCCCTCGGTGATGTTAAAAGTTACATTATTACTCGTCCGCAAACCATTGCCCGCTACAATAATCGGCATTTGACTTCAGGAGCAATGACAAGGGTTATTGCGCTTACCAGCGGAAAGGGTGGGGTAGGGAAGACTACCTTGGCAATTAATCTAGCCATAGCGTTGGCTTCTTACGGGAAACGAGTTTTTATTATGGATGTAGATCTTGGCACTGCTAACGTGGATGTTCTTTTAGGATTGCGGCCGCAATGGGACATTACTGCCGTGCTTGCCGAGGAAAAAAGTCTTCTCGATATTGCCATCCCTGCTCCTGGTAATATTGCCGTTATCCCTGGCGGTTCGGGCCTCCAGGAATTAACGCAAATGAGCGAGAGTCGGTTTATAAAGCTTATTCATAGTTTTAATCAGTTAGATGGATTAGCTGATATCCTTCTTTTGGATACAGGTGCTGGCATTTCCCGCGATGTTTCGAATTTTTTACTTGCAGCAGATGAAGTAGTTGTTGTGACTACGCCTGAGCCGCATGCTCTGACTGACGCATATGCCATTATCAAGATCATGCATAAGCTACAATGTTCTTCCCGAAAAATGCTTATCGTTAATCGAGCGGAAACGGTAGAAGAGGCAAGGGAAGTAGCAGATAAACTGATCACCGCTAGTCATCATTTTTTACATCAAGAAATCAAGTATCTTGGAAGCGTTTGCGAGGACCGTGTTGTCCGTAAGTCACTCAAGGCACAGTATCCGCTTATCCTTTCCCACCCTCAATCGGCAGTAGCTAAAGACGTCCGCGCCATCGCAGCAAATTTACTGCATTTGCCGGTAAATCCGGTAAATACTGAGGCCAATAGAGGTATTACTGGCTTTGTGTCAAAACTTGTATCTTTATTCCGGCGAAATTCCAGCGAAAAAATACTACAACCATACTAAACTTGGGTAGCATACTAAACTTGGGTAGTGAGTATAAAAAGTTTAATATATACTTCGTCCTACTGGCCGAGTAGTGAAAAGGGATGAGTAAAACATACTCATCCCTTTTTACCTATGCTTCCTATGCTTAGTTTAAAATTTAATTAAAAACGGCGAAACAACCCAACTACTTTTCCTAATATAGTCACATTCTGGGAGTAAATAGGTTCCATATAATTATTTTCGGGTTGTAAGCGAATATAGTCTTTTTCTTTATAGAACCGTTTTACCGTGGCTTCTTCGCCATCTAGTAAAGCAACGACTATGTCCCCATTTCTGGCCGTATTTTGTTCGCGCACAATCACAAGATCGCCGTCAAGGATACCGGCGTTAATCATGCTGTCGCCTCTAACAACCAACATAAAAACATTATCATCATTACCGACAAACTCTGTTGGTAGGGGAAAGACTTCCTCAATGTTTTCCACCGCTAAAATAGGTTGGCCCGCTGTCACCCGTCCGACCATAGGAACAGGGGTTAAGGCTTTTTGACGCCATGGCGCTTCATCAAGCACCTCAATAGCTCTGGGTTTCGTAGGGTCGCGCCGAATAAAGCCTAATTCTTCCAATTTAGAAAGGTGGCTGTGTACGGTAGAACTTGAACTCAAGCCAACTGCTTCACCAATTTCACGAACTGATGGAGGGTATCCTTTTATGCGTAACGTTTCTTTTATGTAGGCTAAAATTTGCTTTTGCCGATTACTTAATAAAAATTCCTTAGTCACTTTTTATTCAACCCCTGTAAACTCCTATTTCTTTCATTATAACAATATTTTCCCGCTATTGCAAACATGAGTTCGAAAAAAAGCATCAGGTTTATTGACCAAACATATGTACTATGTTAAAATATTTGTAGACGAACATATGTTTAGAGGGGTGGTTGAATGCTAAAGTATTATTTAAAATTATTTTTATTTACCATGTTGGTTGCAATTATTTCCTGGTATGGTTTAAGTGGTGCATTTGCACAAACAAATGCATTTTTGGTGTCTGATTCATACCAGCTTATTACCGTTAATTATGGTGATACTTTATGGTCAATTGCATCAAAATATGTAACCGATCAAGATGATATTCGCGACTTAATCATAGCCATTAAGCAGACGAATAATTTAGATAATGGCGTAGTAATTCATCCCGGTCAGCAACTTAAAATTCCACTCAAAACAAAAAATTTTGAGATAAGCAGGGTTGTCCAAAAATAGGCTTTTAAGGCCTATTTTTTTGTGATTTTTTACGTCCGATAATATTTATTATGTTAAGTAAACGGTGGAAGAGGCCTCAAATTACATGCTGTAGGCCAGAAAATTTCTAACGAATAAAAATGCCGCTAAGTCAAATACTAAAACAGGACTTGTAACCAATAAAAAATTTGATCAAAAGATCAAATGGAGGTGAACCCTTGTCACTCAAATCGTCTTATAAATCAAAATCAACCCAGCATTTATATGAATTCTCAGAAGAGCTTGCTGTGAGCAAAGTAAGCAACGATCGTAAGTTTATAACTTCACAGGAAGAACAAAAACGATAAAACTGTTTAAATCTAGTCAAGATAGTATGGCCAATAAATCATGCGAGTTTTCCCAAGAATTAACATCGAGCTCCTGTTTTTCTTCTAAATCCAAAAGCTCTTCCAAATCATAACATAAATTATCACACGTATATGTATAAGGGAGGTGTGTTAGCCACACCCCCTTTTCTCCTTTTCGCTTGATCCCTTGATATTTTGATATGATATTGAAGATTATTGCTATTGAAAATGTATACTTTTTCCTCTTTTGATACATATTACATATAAAATAAAAACTTTACGGAGGTAGTCATCATGTCTGCAACCTTAAGCATAAAAGAAAAGTCGTATCTGGAAGACGCCATGGAATTAGAAAATCTTTGTCTTGTCAAGTATAGCGTCTATGCTGATCAATGCGAAGACACCGAACTCAAACAATTAATGTTTGACATTACAAAAAATAAACGTCAGCGTGCTGACCGGATGAAACGTTTATTAGGACAAACCCACGCTACTCATTATCAATAAAATTTGAAGACTAAAACCGCTCGAAAGGAAGTGTTTCGTCGATGCGAAAGAGTTATAGCATGAACACCATGAACCGCCTTTCTGACCGTGATATGCTCTTGGATTTATTGGTTACGGAAAATTACCTTTCCCAGCTCTATAATCATGCCGTTTTAGAATCCTCCACCAGTAATGTACAGAAAACTTTTGAACAGCTTTTACAGGACGCGCACAACACTTCTCGCGCCTTATTTACGGAAATGCAGGAGCGAGGCTGGTACAATGTAAAAAGAACTGCCGATGCCGATAAAGAGATACGTACTCGAAAAAGCATCAGGGAAACCTTTGACCTTTCTGACGATAGTACTTACGCTACGACTAGTGGTAGCCGCAAATTAGGCCGTCACTTGGGCTATAAACGGCGGATGGGAAAAACGGGAGTATTTACCCGCGATCCTAAAATCCGCACTAGTATGCAGGAAGAACAGGATTGGCAGTAGAAACCAGGGAGTATCCTGGTTTTTTCTTTAAAAAAAGACACTAAAAAATAATGTTTAAAGCATCCAAAACATTAGTAATCCGATTGAACATCGTAACTTGTTCGGAACCGGCAAAAAGCAGCCCAACGGCATAGTTGTCCTCTGTCAAAACAAGCGCCCCACTATCGCCCGGCATGCTCATAGGACCGGCCAATACTTGGTCAGCGAAAACACCATATTCCCTATTGCCTAAAGCAACTTTTACGATAACATCAGTTGCCAAAACCAAGCTATGTGTCACACCTGTACTTCTGCCACTCTTCTTAACAGCCATACCAACTTTTGCGTCCTTTACGCCGGCAATTTGTCCAAACTCAAAAATTTCATCCCGGATTATAACGTCGTTAACAGGCTTGGCAACGGCGCAATCCACAACGTTAGTTTTTTCACTTTCGCGCAATACTTGGATTCGGTAATGCGGTTGCAACAAGCCAATGATTTTGTTAAGCAGTGTTTCAAACATTTTGGCCATTGGGCATTGTGGTGCCATTGTTTCCCTCAATAAGGGTACAAACCGCACCAAGTGTCCAATAACATTATCTTGTAGGGTACCGCCGTCGTAAATTCCTGGCTGAACAATAGGGTCGCCAACCACAGCCCGCCCGTCTGACCCATCAGTTGCATTGGCAAGCACATGGTTATTGGACAAAATTAATCGTTCACCTGTGTCTCGGTCGCGAACTACGGCCCCAAATGTTCCAGCCGATACTTTGAAATGACCGATGCTAACTCCTGGTTGTGCAGGGCGTACTGTCTGTGTTCGATCAGATAATAGCCGAATATCGCCTACTTCAATTACATCTGTTGGCAGTCCGTCAATTTTTCGAGGCAACAAAGCTTCACGGCTCAATTCGCAGCGTGGCAGTTTTTTACGTACAAGAATAATAACTGATTGCTCTCCCGTACTTTCTCCCCGCACTAATTTATGCCCACGGCCAACACCGAGAACGTTATCTATAGTTGTCAATTCACGAAACAGTGATGACAAGCCTTGCTTAAGCATATCCGTACCCCCCTAGCCAATCTAGTGTATGATATGCAGCAGGCCTGCCGTAAGTAACGATTTAAGCGTTACGGGAACTATAACAATACTTTGATATCACTTAATTTTTGCCGCGCAGCTTCTTCACCTTTTGCTATACAGTGAGCGACATATCTGGAGCTTTTAAAATCAAGGTCATATACAGATGGGCGAATTATCACATCAGCATATTGTTCGCCTTTTAACAAGGTCACCTCCCTACCCATGATTTCGATACATTGGATCAGAATTTCGCCAATTGTTTCAATATCGTTGATTTGTTGTCCGTCATAACCTAAATTAACGGCTATAATTACGTCAGCCCCCATATGGTGAAGGATATCGGTCGGTAAATTATTTTTGACTCCTCCGTCTACCAAAGTCATGCCATGATACTTTTTGGGACAAAATACGCCGGGGATGGAGATGCTGGCGCGTACAGCCTCTGATAGAAGAGCATTGTGAATATATCTGGCATTTAGTATTTTGCGCTGTCCTGGTAAAGGGGTTGTAAAAAAAACCGTATCGGCGGAGTTAATGTCCACAGCCGTAATGGCAATGGGGATTTTTGTATCCCGGACCGTTTTTTGTTGCCAGTATTTTACAAAAAATTTCTCAATTTTGTCACCTTTCACCAACCCTTTAGGCAAGACGGACCAAAACCGATATTTGGGACCTAAAAAACATTTTACGCCGTGTTTTATTAAGTCGGCAATTGTAAACTTTAAGTCTACTAGGTCACGAATCTTAATAGTTTCGGCTATGGTGGCCATATCCCGAGGCGAATAACCGCAGGCATACATTGCCGCGATAATTGCGCCTGCGCTAGTTCCGGCAATCATATGAATAGGGATTTGGTTTTGTAGCAGTACATTCAAAACGCCAATATGGGCTATCCCCCGCAACCCACCGCCACTTAAAGCCAACCCTACCTTTGGCCTGCGATTACTCTCCCGACCATTCACTCTAACAAGCATGAAGTTCCCACCTCACAGTCCCTCTGCTATATCCTATGAATAAGCTAAAAGACTGTGCAAAAAACCACCTAGCAAGACATAACTCAACGCTAGGTGGTTTTAGGTTTGTTTTTCGGCCAATATAATCATCCGTGGCGCTTCTACACCATAAGTACGATAATCGAACCCTCCGTAAGTCTGTTTAATGGAAAAGCCTGCCTGAGCCAGTATTGCCGTTATTTCGGCTAAGGAATAGGCACGCAATACGAATTCGTACTGTGTTTTCGCGCCTGTTAACAGGTTAACTAGTTCTCGTTTCATAATCGCGACACCCTGGCTAAGCTCAACTTTGTAGGATAAAACATACTCGCCGCTAGGGTGACGCCAATATCGATTAAGGCTATTACGTACCATCCAGTCGCGATTCAGTAAATCGATCAGGAACAGGCCATGTGGGCGTAACGCTTTCGCTACCCGTTTAAGAACGTCAATATTTTCAGCATCGCTAAAATAGCCGAAGGCGGCAAACATATTAATAACCGCGTCAAACTCCTCACAGTAGTCGAGTTCACGCATATCACACTGGGCAAAGGTTACTGCTACTCCTTCCTCCTCTGCTTTTTGGCTCGCAATATCAAGAAAGGCCTTTGTAGCATCCACCCCGGTAACATTGAAGCCCAGTCTCGCTAATTCAATGGCATGACGCCCATAACCGCAGTAGAGGTCTAAGATTGAGGAATTGGGCGGTAGATTGAGAACTGTTGTAATAAATTGAATTTCCTGGTCGGTTCCTGCTAATGAATAGGCCTTAAAATCGCCAAAAACATCTTGTGTCATGGTTACTTACACCACCACTATGTTTAAT
This sequence comes from Sporolituus thermophilus DSM 23256, assembly GCF_900102435.1. Taxonomy (NCBI): domain Bacteria; kingdom Bacillati; phylum Bacillota; class Negativicutes; order Selenomonadales; family Sporomusaceae; genus Thermosinus; species Thermosinus thermophilus. The sequence continues at coordinate 58,021 of NZ_FNBU01000015.1, forward strand.
AAACCAATTTTTTAAGCAGCAAGTACGGATTAACTTTTAGGATTGTTTCAATTAGATTTTCCGCATCCCACCCGTGCCACCTTGCGGGCAAAACGGTGCTTAGTAAGTCGCGGGGATTATGAGTTTCACTGGGGGGACAATCTGGCTCGATATGTCACGCCGTGCGCAACTACCAATAGTATATATTTAATTGGCGTCGAGATGATCCCTATAAAGACAAACCCGGTTTTTAGAAGTCCGTTTTGCCCTATATAACGCCAAATCGGCGTGATCAATGAGTTCAGTTTCGGATTGAGCGTCATAAGGATAGCCGGCTACCCCCATGCTCACTGTAAGTACCCCTCCCGGTTGAGAATGTTTATTGGCAAAGGGATATTCGGCTACTGCCTTACGGATGCGCTCAGCAATTTTAAGCGCTTCGTCTATTGTCGTTTCTGGGAACAGGACGGCGAATTCTTCACCCCCGTAGCGTACGACAATATCAACATCGCGACAATTTTGCCTAATGATGTTGGCTATAGTTCGGATTATATAATCACCCTGACGATGTCCGTAAGTATCGTTATAAAGTTTAAAGTTATCAATATCGATCATTAGCAGGGATAACGGACGTTTATACCTAACCGCTCGCTTGAACTCCCGTTCAAACAATGTTTGGAAATAACGGTAATTATATAAACCTGTAAGGCCATCAGTAATTGCCTGAAGTTCCACACGAGATACATGATTAGCATGAGCAATAGTCATGCTAATTTGGCTGGCAAGAGACCGTAGCAAATCCAAATCATAGTCTTGTAAGCGTTTCGCTTGATTGGTTTCAACATCCAAAACGCCTATGATTTCGTTATTGACGATAAGTGGTACCGCTACTTCGCTCACGCCGTCATGGGTTCCTTTTATATAGCGAGGATCATGACGAACATCAGGAACGTAAATTAATTGCCCTGTCAAAGCAGCATATCCTGTGATCCCCTTCCCTAATGGGATACGAACGTTATTGGAATATCCCCGGTGAGCCTTCATGGTTAATTCCTGACGATCTTTGTCTAACAGCAATATAGCGGCGCAGGTAAACCCAAGTTCACGTGTAATTCCGTCCAATATTTCGTTTAATACTTCATTTTCATTAACTGTTTTCTGGACAATGGCAGTGATGCGATATAAGGCTGCAAGTTTCTTATGGGCCTGCTCTAAGTCCATAAGGTGTAAGTCTAGTTTAGACATGGCGACACATAACTCTTGATTAACAGTAGCGTATTGCTCAGTTATATGTAAGAATTCCTCGGTAAGAAGGGTAGTTTCCGTAATATTCCGGACAAAAATAATGGTATTGCCTGTACTGGGTTCAGGAAAAAAATGCCATTGAAAGTATTCTTTAAGTCCACGAGCAGTGATATGCTCCAACTTGAATAATTCACGCGGGGTTCCGGAGTGGTAGCATTCCTGATAGGTATTATAAACCATATCGGCGGCCGGCATCCCAAAGATTAGTTTTACAATGCGAAACAGCTCTTTGTCGACGAATCTGCGACACTTTTTTTCACTATATTTGGACGCAACCATATGCAAGATTTGTCCCTTAGCGTTAATAACGATAAGAGCCGAAGGTATTGCGCTAGTAACAGCGGCCATTATGGCTATACATAGATCAATGTTAACCACACTCATACCACCCAGAATTATAATATGTAATAAACATTCACCAAACGAAAGGAAAATCCTGCTATAAGAAATTAGACAACCATCCACGGGTTGTGGATGGTTGTCTAATCTTATTCTTTAATACATTGGGCCCCACGGCGGATAGCTTGTTCATTAATTTCCAATAGTTCCGGTTTCTTGGCAAACATTTTTTGAAAAGCTTTTAGTAGCGATGCCGTAGCAACAGCTCCCGTCGCAGCAATCAACGCTCCTAAAGCTACCATGTTGGCAACCTTGGAATTTCCTAGTTCAGCAGCGATATCATTAGCCGGTACACGATATACGGTAATATCCTCGCGCTTGCTGTTCCGTTCGATAAGAGAACTATTAATAATTAACACTCCCCCTGGCAGCAGCGCAGGCTCAAACTTGTCTAGTGACGGTAAATTCATGGCAACTACGGCGGTTGGTTCTGTTACGATGGGAGCGCCAATGGCTTCATCCGAAACGATAACAGAACAGTTTGCCGTCCCCCCTCTCATTTCCGGACCGTAAGAGGGTATCCATGATACTTGTTTGCCTTCAATCATCCCGGCATAAGTCATAAGCTGCCCCATTAGCATTACTCCTTGACCACCAAAGCCGGCCATTATTATTTCATGTGTCATTTTGCCACCCCCTCCGGTGTTTTAAATACCCCCAGCGGATAATAGGCCATCATATTTTTTTCCAGCCAATCCACTGCCTCAAGCGGAGTCATACCCCAGTTGGTAGGACAAGTAGACAGCACCTCAACCATCGCAAAACCTTCGCCATTCAACTGTATCTCAAACGCTTTTTTGATAGCCGCTCTGGCTTTTGCCATGTTAGCAGGGTTGTTAACAGCCACCCGGGCAATATATTTAGCTCCGTCAAGGGTAGCAAGCATCTCTGATACACGGATAGGCATGCCAGCAGTTTCTACTTTGCGACCATATGGTGATGTGTTTGTAACTTGTTCAACCAGTGTCGTTGGTGCCATCTGCCCGCCAGTCATACCATAAATGGCATTATTGACAAATATTGTAGTGATTTGTTCGCTCCGTGCAGCGGCGTGAACAATTTCGGCGCACCCAATCGCCGCCAGATCGCCGTCGCCTTGGTAAGTAAAAACTACGGCGTCAGGATGCACGCGTTTTACGCCGGTAGCGACAGCGGGAGCACGCCCATGGGCAGCTTCCAGCATATCACAATTAAAGTATTCATAGGCTAGAACAGAGCAGCCCACAGGTGCTACCCCTATTGCTCGGTCATGAATCCCTAGTTCATCAATGACTTCGGCTACCAGACGGTGAATAATGCCGTGGTGGCATCCCGGGCAGTAATGAAAAGGTACATCGCGCAATGCTTGGGGCCTGGCAAATATTTTTTCAGCCATATTTACTTGCCTCCCTTACCACTCATGATATTGACGATTTGTTCGTAAACCGCTTTCGGGCTTGGCATCATGCCGCCCGTTCGCCCGTAGAAGTAGACAGGCTTGGCGCCGTTTACGGCTAATCTGACATCTTCAACCATCTGGCCGGCACTTAGCTCAATCGTCAAAAACGCATGAGCTTTTTGGGCAAGGAGGTTAAAAGGAAGATCGGGGAACGGCCATAATGTAATAGGACGTAGCATGCCGACTTTCATACCTGCCGCCCGTGCTTTCTCCATAGCTGACCTGGCTATGCGCGAAGTAATGCCATAAGCTACCAAGACAAGTTCGGCGTCGTCAGTATAGAGTTCTTCATAACGAGGTTCCTTGTCGCGAATGGTCTGATACTTTTTCTGCAGGTGAGTATTATGCTTTTCTAATTCATCCGGCTGGAGGTGAAGAGAATTAATAATATTAGGGTCTTTCCGCCCGCCTTTCATACCTGTCGCTGCCCATGGTTTTTCAACAGGTGACGCTTGACTGGTATTGAATTCAACCGGCTCCATCATTTGCCCCAAAGCTCCGTCACCAAGAATCATAACAGGATTGCGGTATTGATCGGCTAAATCAAACGCGAGAACAGTGATATCTACTAGTTCCTGGACAGAATTGGGAGCCAGGACGATATTACGATAATCGCCATGTCCGCCGCCTTTGGTTGCCTGAAAATAATCGGCCTGACCTGGTTGAATTCCGCCAAGACCGGGACCGCCGCGCATAATGTTAACAATCACACAAGGCAGTTCGGCGCCGGCAATATAAGAAATGCCTTCCTGTTTTAGACTAATACCCGGACTGGACGAGGAAGTCATCACTCGGGCGCCTGCACCGGCAGCGCCATAAACCATGTTAATGGCGGCAATTTCACTTTCGGCCTGCAAAAAAACCCCGCCGACCTGAGGCATCCGCTTAGCCATGTACTCTGTCAATTCTGTCTGCGGGGTTATAGGGTAGCCAAAATAATGGCGACACCCAGCAACGATAGCCGCTTCACCAATGGCTTCATTGCCTTTCATCAAGACTTTTTCTGCCACACCAATCACTCCCAACCTTATTTATGGATTTCAATAGCCACGTCAGGACAAGTTTTCGCACAGAGAGCACAGCCGATGCATTTCGAAGGATCTGTCACGGTAGCGGGACGATAGCCTTTACTATTAAAACGGTCAGCTATTACGACTATTTTTTTAGGACAAGCTCTTGTGCACAATTCACATCCCTTGCACCTTTCTTCATTAAATACCGGTTTTGGCATATAGGTCTGTCCTCCTTTATAATTTTTCACAGGTTTCGCCTGGAATCAGCAAGTACATCCCAAACGTCGGGAAATAAGTTTAGCCTTTTCTTTTAGTATTTCTATTATTGCTTCATATCTATCCACGCCAAGCATAGAACTGGCGCTGGATATTGACAAGGCGGCGGCTACTTTTCCGCCGGCATTATAGATGGGTACAGCAATACAGGTGATACCTTCGATCGTTTCATTGCAACCAATGGCATAACCTTGTTCGCGTACTTTCATAAGTTCACGGCGTAGTGATTCATGGTCGGTAAGTGTAAATTGGGTAAAGCGTTCAATACCACGTAACAAAATTGCTTCGTAGATTTCCTCAGGTGCATGGGCCAGCAGGATTTTGCCAACAGCGGTACTATGAATGGCCATACTAAAATCGAATTTGGGAATAATAAGAAAAGGACGTTGCGGTTCTACTTTATCGACGATAACTAGCTCGTCACGAGCTAAAACAGCCAGTAGAACAATTTCTTTTGTTTCATTTGCCAGTTCAACCATGATCGGGCGGGCGGCAGTACGAATATCGAGTCTTTCTGCACAAATTTCCCCCAGATGAATAAGTCGCATTCCCAGAGAATAACGGCCATTATCGGTCTGTTGCACAAAACCACGAGCCAACATAGTTTGTAATAGACTGTGAACAGTACTTTTTTGTACGCCTAATATTTTGCTAAGCTCAGTCACCCCCATCGCATGGGGATACCGACCAAGAATAAGTAATAGTTCAAGGGCTCGATCGACAGAAGCGACTATATAGGGCGATGCCTTTTGCAGCAATAAATCACCTCCGTTTCCATATAACGAACATCGTTCTGAATATAATATATTCGCGCAATGTAGAAAAAAATCCTGCCTGGACAAGCTTGGTTACATATGAATACAAAATACCCCGCGCTTTATTATGCGCGGGGTATTTTTACTCGGCTTCGTAAATTACAATTGTCATTTTTTCACCCGATTTACTGACGCCAAAAATATACCCGTCCTTCTTTAACGACTTGTTCAAAAAGTCGACAACATCTACTAAAACGGCGTTCGCGGCAAAGGTTTTGCTGGCGACAATTTCGAGCTTTCCTTTGACACCAAGTTCTTCATTCAAAACACTTCACGCCTTACTTTAGGATTTCGACCAGATCTCCCGTTTTGAGCATAGCAGCGTTGCCTTCATCGGTGTCAATATGCATTTCGAGCTTAAATTCTTCATGGACACGAACAAGAACGTTTTCGAAAACAACCGCCCGGTCGCCGCCGCTGCGGACGCGAACGAAATCTTTATCTTTAAGACCAAACTTTTCAGCGTCTGCGGGCGTCATGTGGATATGGCGCCACGCGATAATTACCCCTTCTTCCAGCTTTACGGATCCCTGAGGGCCAACAAGAGTAACACCGGGTGAACCCGTTAAGTCGCCCGAGTCGCGTACCGGAGGATTAATGCCTAGTTTTATGGCGTCGGTAAGAGCAACTTCGACCTGCGACTTTTTGCGCTCCGGCCCCAAGATGCGAACATTTTTAAAGGTACCTTTTTCCGTTACCAGATCTACCGTCTCGTGAGCAGCATATTGTCCGGGTTGAGACAGTTCTTTCATGGGCCGCAATTGATACCCTTTGCCGTAAAGAATGTCTAAATGTTCGCGGGTAACATGAACATGACGGCCCGATACGCCGACGGGAATTTTAAAATTGGACATAACTGATAAGCACTCCTTTATTTAGATATGATAGTGTAATAACTACTCGATTATTTCCGAAAAGTAAATGACGGTTACTATATCAGCAGGGGTTAGCGTTTTTTCATAAATTGACTGCAAAAAGACCAAGAGGTCATCCACAGAGGCAAAATCCGGGTTTTCCCCTTGTAGATCCTCAATTGTTAGTTGGGCGATAGGTTTAACCAGCACTCTATCGATGACCGCCGTATATATTTTCTTTTTTTGAGCAAACCGTTTGCCGACTGTAACCCAGACTATGTCTCCTTCTGCGTATTTATGGGTTTTGTCTCCTAAGCGAATGGTACAGCTTTTACGCCGGCAGACCAGCTGACTATGATAATTCGAGGAATAAAAGTTAAGTGCCCGCATTTCTCTTCCCCCTTAGTTTTTCAACCTAGCCACTTTTTGATGCGCTCCACAGCTTCAACCAAACGGTCTTCCGGCTGCACCAGCGCTAAGCGGACATAACCCTCACCGTATTGCCCAAAGGCAACGCCGGGAATAACGGCAACGCCAGTATTTTTGAGCAAATCAATGGTAAAATCGAATGAGGATTGCCGGGTAGGTACAGGCGCCCAGACGTACATGGAGGCTTTGGGCCGCTCAACCGGCCAGCCTATTGCCGTAAAGCCGTCTACAATTATATCGCGCCGCCGCTGATAGCATGCAGCCGTAGCTATAGTGCAATCTTGCGGACCGGTCAGAGCCGCTATGGCTGCTTTTTGAATAGGGTAGAAAACGCCATAGTCAAAATTTGACTTTAGGCGCCCTAATAGGCCGATAACTTGAGAATTGCCCACAACAAAACCGATACGGCATCCAGCCATGTTATAGGTTTTGGACAAAGAATGAAACTCAACACCTACTTCTTTAGCGCCAGGCACACTTAAAAAGCTATCCGGCTTATAGCCGTCAAAAACCAGTTCGCTGTAGGCAAAGTCATGGCAAATAACAAAACCGTAACGTTTAGCAAGTTCGACCGCCTGACAGAAAAAGTCGCGCGTCGCCGTCGCAGCCAGCGGGTTATTAGGATAATTAATAATCATCAACTTTGTGCGTCGCAAAATGGACTCATCGATAGACGTTAAATCCGGCAGGTACTGATTTTCCGGTTTGAGCGGCATATAGTGCAGCTGAGCGCCGGCCGTTAAAGGTCCGGCACTATAGATGGGATAGCCTGGGTCAGGAACCAGGACAATATCTCCCGGATTGACCAGGCATAAGGATATGTGCGCCAGACCTTCTTGGGAACCAATGAGAGAGTGGACTTCTGTTGACGGGTCCAGAGAAACGTTAAATTTGGTTTGATACCATGCGGCAATGGCCTGTAACAATTCGGGCAGTCCTCTAGTCAGAGTATATCCGTAATTGCGCGGGTTAAGGACTGCCTCTTGCAAAGCGGCGATTATGTGAGACGCCGGGGGCAAATCTGGACTACCGATACTAAGAGTAATAACGTCGCGACCGGCAGCCGTCTCTTTTTGGCGCAATTCGTCAACCTGGCTGAAAATGGCCGACGTCAATCCCCGCATGCGCTCTGCCTGCTCAACCATGGTCTGCTCCCCCTATAAGAAATTCGCTTGGAAGATTTCCCACCAAGATATACATTCAATGTCTTACTGCGAATTCCTTGCGCCTTTACGTTTATTTTGCACGTACTCGTGGATAGCAGCCGCTGCCTTTTTGCCGGCTCCCATCGCCTGAATAACCGTGGCGGCACCGGTAACGATGTCGCCACCGGCAAAAACTCCTTCTTTCGATGTCCGGCCGGTTTCGTCCGTAGTTATGTTGCCCCGCTTATTTACGGCCAGGCCGGGAGTAGTTTGTTGGACTAAAGGATTGGGCCCCTGGCCGATGGCCATGATGACGGTATCGACATCGAGTACAAAATTGGAGTTTGCGATCGGAACAGGTTTTCGCCGCCCCGATTCATCAGGTTCGCCGAGCTCCATGCGGATACATTCCAATCCTTTCACCCAACCCCGTTCGTCGCCAATGATACGCACCGGATTGGTCAGTAGCCTAAATTCTACGCCTTCTTCCTTCGCATGTTCGATCTCCTCCGCTCGGGCAGGCATTTCTTCCTCTGAGCGGCGGTACACAATATAAACATTTTCAGCACCGAGGCGCAATGCGGTTCGGGCGGCGTCCATGGCAACATTGCCAGCGCCGACAACGGCTACCCGTTTTCCAGCATGAACAGGCGTGCCTGCTTCGGGAAATTTATAAGCCTTCATTAAATTTACCCGGGTCAAAAATTCATTAGCTGAATATACCCCGTTGAGATTTTCCCCCGGTATATCCATGAAGTGCGGCAGTCCCGCCCCGGTACCGATAAAGACAGCGTCAAATCCTTCTTCGGTGAGGAGTTCGTCGATGGTAAAAGTCTTACCGATAACAGCGTTGACAACGATTTCCACACCTAATTCTTTCAATTCTTCGATTTCCTGGCGTACAATTTCCTTAGGCAACCTGAATTCAGGGATACCATACATCAGCACACCGCCTGGGGCGTGAAGCGCTTCAAAGACCGTAACTTTGTAGCCCATGCGGGCAAGGTCCCCTGCAGCCGATAATCCCGCCGGTCCGGCGCCAATAATGGCTACTTTGCCAAGTGGCTCCGGCGGCAAAATTACCTTTTGTTTGCGTCCGCGGGCGCGGGCATAGTCGGCGGCAAACCGTTCCAGGCGGCCGATGCCTACCGGCTCGCCTTTTTTACCCACTACGCAGAATTTTTCGCACTGGTCTTCCTGCGGGCATACCCTACCACAAATGGCAGGCAGGTTATTCTTGGTCTTGATTTCGTCAATCGCCGCAGTAAAGTCGCCTTCCCGAATATGCTTAATAAAAGCAGGGATATTAATGCCGACCGGACAACCCTGCCGACAAGGTGCTGTCTTGCATTGCAGACAACGGCTGGCCTCGGCCTTGGCGGTAGTATCATCATAACCAAGTGCCACTTCGTCAAAATTGCGGCGCCGGATTTCCGGCTGCTGCTCCGGCATCTTGTGTTTTATCGATGACACGAACAATCACCTCCGCAACGATGTTCCCGGCGCTCATAGCTATGATACATTTTCTGGCGGGCCATTAAACCGTCAAAATCCACTTCATGGGCATTAAATTCAGGACCATCAACGCAGGCAAACTTGTTTTTGTTGCCAACGCTTACACGGCAACCGCCGCACATGCCAGTACCGTCCACCATAATCGGGTTAAGGCTGACAATAGTATGAACCCCGTACGGACGCGTTACCTCAGCTACACTTTTCATCATGATTACCGGACCGATCGCCATAACAAGGTCAATCTTTTCGCCGGCGGCAAGCATCTCCTTTAAGGGGTCAATTACCAAACCTTTTCGGCCTTTTGACCCGTCATCAGTAGTAATGTAAAGTACATCGCTTATAGCGGCCATTTCTTGTTCGAGAATAAGTAAATCCGCATTGCGAGCCCCGATAATCGAAATTACTTTATTACCTGCTTCTTTGTAAGCGCGGGCAATGGGATACACCGGCGCGACACCAATTCCGCCGCCGACACAAACCACCGTACCAAATTTTTCAATGTGGGTAGCCTTGCCAAGAGGCCCTGCTAGATCGAGTAGTGCGTCGCCTGCTGACAAGCGGCCAAGTTGCCGCGTCGTATGCCCCACCTCTTGAAAAATTAAGGTGATTGTACCTGCGGCACGGTCGAAGTCGGCGATGGTGAGTGGAATACGTTCGCCATTTTCATCAATCCGCAAAATGACAAACTGGCCCGGCTGGCACTTGCGGGCAATAAGCGGCGCCTGCACAACGAATAACTTCACGCTCGGCGCCAGTTCCTGCTTTTTTAAAATCGTAAACAAAATCTCACTCCCCCTATAGTTAGTAACTATCTAGTCAGACGCATACTGCGCCGCGCTGCCTCATATTTTACCCTTTCTTCGTCGATGGTGGTCAGATTCCCTTTTTCCAGCAAAATGCGGCCATTTACCATGACTGTATCCACATCACCGGACTGAGCCGCATATACCAAAAGTGATACAAGATCATGGCGCGGATGCCAATGCGGTCCCTGAAGAGACAGTAAGGTAATATCAGCTTTATAACCGGCGGCCAGTACGCCAATACTGCCGCCAAGTCCGAGAGCCTCAGCGCCGCGACGCGTAGCCATGTCCAAGGCGGTTGCTGCTGGCACGGCAAGCGGATCGTTGTTTCTTACTTTGGCCAGGAGGGCCGCTAATCTCATTTCTTCCAGCATATCAAGGTTATTATTGCTCGCAGCGCCATCGGTTCCCAAGCCAACGCAAATGCCGGCTGATAATAATTCATGTACCGGGGCAATACCACTGGCCAATTTCATATTACTGCCCGGATTATGAGCAACACGTACCTTTTTGCGGGCCATAATCGCAATATCCTCTTCCGTCAGATGCACACAGTGCGCGGCCAAAACACCACAATCTAAAACTCCGAGTTCGTTCATTAACGCAATAGGAGTTTTACCGTGTTCTTTCAGGCAGGTTTCAACTTCTCCTGCCGTTTCGGATAAGTGGATATGAATTTCGGCCTTCAGTCGGCCGGCCAATTCAACTACCCGGCGCAAATAGGCAGGCGGACAAGTATAGGGAGCATGGGGGCCGAGCATAACGGTAATACGGCCTTCGGCCGCGTTATGCCATTCACGGAACAACACTTCACTTTCGTGTAGGGCCTGCTCAGCGGTGGGCGCAACGCCTGCCATCCCCCGTGACAGAACTGCCCGTATACCACTGTCAGCTGCGGCTTGGGCAACTTCGGGCATAAAAAAATACATATCGGCAAAAGTTGTCGTCCCGGTTTTTATCATTTCAACAATAGCCAGCATGCTGCCCCAATATACATCTTCAGCCGTCAACTTTCTTTCGGCCGGCCAGATCTTGTTTTGCAGCCAGTCCATGAGCGCCATATCATCAGCGTAAGAGCGAAAAAGCGTCATAGCCGCATGGGTATGGGTATTGACAAACCCAGGGATGGCCAATTTATCTGTGCAGTCGATAACATGATCAGCTTGCCAATCTTGTTTTTCTGACCCCACCCATGCAATTTCCGAACCGCTAATGGCTATATCACTCTTGGTAATTGTACCGTCTGCTCCCCAAACATAGGCATTTTTCAGTAACAATGTTTTCGCCATGCTATTTCTCCCATCATATCATTTTTTGCCGTTGGCGGTAATGCTCTTTATAAAAGGTATGCATTATCTGGACATCCTTTTCGTCAAGCACGACTGCACCGCCTAATTGAGTGGCGTAGATATAAATCTGTGCGGCCTTTTCTACCAGTTCACAGGCCGTAACTGCTTCTTCCAGAGAATCACCACAGCCAATAACGCCATGATTGGCCAACAAAAGAGCTTTTTTGCCATTAAGAGCCTTAGCAGCGTTAAGTGCTAATTCCTCCGTGCCAGGAAGAGCATATTCGGTTACATCAACGCTTCCCCCTGTTACCTGAATAAGGTCCTCGATAATAGGGGGAATAGCCTTACGCGCTACCGCACAGGCACTGGCAAAAATGCTATGGGTATGCACGATGGCCCCAATATCGCTACGGGCGCGGTAAATTGCAAGGTGCAGCGGCAGTTCGGAGGAAGGCTTAAGATGACCGTCAACAATCATGCCATCTAATGATACAATAACAACATCCTCCGCCTTTAACGTCCGGTAGTCCCGTCCTGAGGGAGTAACAGCAATCAATTCGGAATCGGGTAACCGCGCACTGATATTTCCCCATGTTCCCGCCACAAGCCCTTTTTCCAAAAGCGTACGACCGACGGTAACAATACGCTCCCGAATATTTGATAGCTTTGCCATAAGCTTATCTCCTAAGGTTTATCTTCTCGTTATTGGCCAAATTGGCAATGGCCCGATCATAGGGAGGGCGTAATACCCCATATTCCGTAATAATGGCGGTAATATATTGGTTAGGGGTAACATCAAAAGCGGGATTATAAATATCAATGCCTTCTGGAGCGACGCGAATCCCCCCAAAAGAACTCACTTCGTCGGCGCTGCGCTCCTCGATCGGAATATCTGCACCGCTGGCAATCGTAAAGTCAAAAGTGGAAACCGGAGCAGCCACAAAGAAGGGAATACCATGCTCTTTGGCCAATACTGCCACGCTGTAAGTACCAATTTTATTAGCAACATCGCCGTTACGGGCAATGCGATCGGCGCCAACGAGCACCGCTTGTACCATCCCATTTTTCATAACCCAGCCCGCCATGTTGTCAGTAATTAGCGTAACGGGAATGTTTTCTTGCGCCAGTTCCCAGGCTGTTAGCCGGGCTCCCTGCAGCAAAGGACGCGTTTCATCAACAAATACCCGTCTAATTTTGCCTTCCGCCCAAGCCTGGCGTATGACTCCCAACGCGGTCCCAAAAGCAACCGTTGCCAACGCACCGGCATTGCAATGGGTCAATACGGCGTACTCGCCTCTGGTAAAAAGTTGCGCGCCATAAAGGGAAATCTTTTTATTTACCTCTTTGTCTTCGGCAGCGATAGCTTGCGCTTCGTCTTCCAATGCAGCCACGACAATAGCCGGATCAGTACCTTGGTCATAACGGCTTGCTACCGAAAGCATGCGGTCAATAGCCCAAAAAAGATTTACAGCCGTAGGCCGGGTCTTACGGAGGGCGGCCGCGATTTCAGTAATGCCTGGCCAAAACTTTTCATTAGTAGTAATCAATTCCCGCGCTCCCAGTACCAGACCAAAAGCAGCCGCCGCACCAATAGCGGGAGCTCCCCGCACTTCCAGGCGGCGAATGGCCTCAGCTACTGTCTGCCAGTCGCGACAGGAAATATATTCAATTTTTGCAGGTAGAAGAGTTTGATTTAATAATTGCAATACACCGTCAGACCAAATAATAGATTGCAGCACAAATCATTCACTCCTGTGATTGCTTATAATTGGAATCCGCCATATTCTGCCAGTGCATGCCGGCAAGTACAATCGGCGTCCGGGTCAATTAGGGAAATAGTTTCCATAATGAGGCGCTTGATATTCTCTGTATTGGCTTTCATAGTGTCCAAAACTTCACCGTGCGTGAGTGGCTGAGCCGATATACCTGCAGCGTAGTTTGTTACCATTGAAACAGTGGCGTAACACATTTCTGCTTCACGGGCTAATACCACTTCCGGGACATTGGTCATGCCCACAACATCACCGCCCAATTTCGCAAACATGGCGATTTCTGCCGGTGTTTCAAACCGTGGCCCCTCAGTGCACACATAGGTACCTTCCGTATGTATAGCAATGCCGATTTTCTTTGCCGCTTCTTCAAGCTTACGGCGCAGCTCAGGGCAATAGGGCTCAGTAACGTCCACATGGACGACGCCCCTTTCTCCTCCTTCATAAAAAGTATTAACCCTGTTTTTAGTGAAATCGAGAAATTGGTTAATCAGGACGAAATCGCCCGGTTTCATGGCCGTGTTGAGCGAACCTACGGCCGTTGTTGCCAGAATGGCTTGTACACCGATTTTTTTCATCGCCCAAATATTGGCGCGATAATTGATTAAATGCGGTGGTATCGAATGTTTGCTCCCATGACGAGGAATGAACGCAATCGCTTGTCCGGCATATTCACCCACTTTATACCGCACCGCGCCGTAAGGCGTAAGAATTTCCTCCTCGCGCACGTTTTCCAAAATACGCGGATCATAAACTCCTGTACCGCCAATAATGGCCAATTTTGTCACAGTTATCACCTACACAGTCTTTATGCAAAAACGTATAACTATATTTTACTATATTTTGCTATATTTTATCTACAAGAATTGCCCTGAAAGATAGTGTCAAGACATTGTAGGATTTTTTAGAAGACATACCATCACGGATGAGTTAACATAATATTAAGCATAGGCAAGCGAAAGCTCCCGCAAGACCTTATATAAGAAGTTTTTCGGCCCCTTTAATACAGGAATATTGTCATGTGTTTCACAGGTTGCTTTTGTTTTCTTTTGCCGTTCAACTTCTACAGTTTCTGCCGGGCTTGTTGTCATTATCTCAATTTTGTAATTTGTACGTTGTTGTCTTAGATATTCCTCGGCTACTGACTGACCATTTGCCTGACATACGCGTATGTATGCCATATGCTTGGCGCCTTCTCGGCTCCAC